>JAEWFH010000142.1 GCA_023388955.1 Pseudomonadota bacterium | reverse complement strand
TCCTTGAGCGTGTTGCCGAAGGCCTTGAGGAAGGTGGCGAACTTCTCCGGCTCGTTCTTCGCCAGCGACTCGATCAGGTCCAGCACGCGCTTGGTGCAGCTGGCCTTGATGCGCTCGAGCTGGCGGTTCTGCTGCAGCAGCTCGCGGCTGACGTTGAGCGGCAGGTCGTCGGCGTCCACCACGCCGCGCACGAAGCGCAGGTAGTTGGGCAGCAGTTCCTCGGCGGCGTCCATCACGAACACGCGCTTGATGTACAGCTTCAGGCCCTTGCGCTCGTCGCGCCCGCCCATCATCACGTCGAACGGTGGCTGCGCCGGCAGGTAGAGCAGGGTGGTGAAGCTCTGGTTGCCCTCGACCCGGTTGTGGCTCCAGGCCAGCGGGTCGGCGAAGTCGTGGCCCAGCGACTTGTAGAAACCCTGGTACTCCTCGTCGCTGATCTCCGACTTGCTCCGGATCCACAGTGCGGAGGCGGAGTTGATCGTCTCCCACTCGTCGGTGGCCGGCTGCTCGTCGCCCTCGGCCTGCTTCGGCATGCGGATCGGGAAGGCGACGTGGTCGGAGTAGCGCTGGACCAGCTCGCGCAGCTTCCAGGCCGACAGGAACTCGTCCTCGCCGTCCTTCAGGTGCAGGACCACCTCGGTGCCGCGCCGCGGGCGCTCGACGGTTTCCAGGGTGTATTCGCCCTTGCCGTCGCTCTCCCACCGCACGCCTGCGCCGGCGTCGTCGCCGGCGCGGCGGGTCAGCACGGTCACCCGGTCGGCGACCACGAAGGCCGAGTAGAAGCCCACGCCGAACTGGCCGATCAGCCGCGCATCGGCCTTCTGCTCGCTGGCCAGCGCGGCCAGGTAGCGGCGGGTGCCGGAGCTGGCGATGGTGCCGATGTTCTCGATTACCTCCTGCCGCGACATGCCGATGCCGTTGTCGGCAATCGTGATCGTCCGCGCCTTCTCGTCGAAGCTGACGTCGATGTGCAGCTCGCCGTCACCGGCCATCAGGTCCGGGTTGGCCAGGCCTTCGAAGCGCAGCTTGTCGCAGGCGTCGGAGGCGTTGGAGACCAGTTCGCGCAGGAAGATCTCCTTGTGCGAGTACAGCGAGTGGGTGACCAGGTGCAGGACCTGGGCGACCTCGGCTTCAAAGGTGCGGGTTTCGGCGGTGCTCATGGACGGGCGCTGCTCCGTGGATGTCTGGAACCTGGTGCCAGCTGTGGGGGCCGCGGCCCGGATAATCAAGGCGTGGCCGGGGATGACCTGGGTCAAGCAGGCCCCGGTTCCCGGTGGCGCCGTCCTGCCCTGTGGCGTATCAAGTACGGGTCCCCCTCCCAGACCCGCAGGAGTCCCCCATGGCCCGGCGTTTCACCTCTGTCTCCGGCTCGATCCTCGATGCCATCGGCGATACTCCGTTGCTCGAGATCGACGGCATCTTCGCCAAGTGCGAGTTCATGAACCCGTCCGGTTCGATCAAGGCCCGCATCGCCCAGTACATGGTCGAGAAGGCGGAGGCGGAGGGACTGCTGAAGCCCGGCGACACCATCGTCGAGGCGACCAGCGGCAATACCGGCAACGCGTTGTCGATGGTGGCGGCGGTGAAGGGCTACAAGATGCGCGTGGTGATGCCCGAGGGCCTGTCGAACGAGCGGGTGGCGATTTCGCGTGCCTACGGGGCCGAGGTCGAGTTCTGCGGCAACTTCCACGTCAACTCCGCGCTCGAGCGCGCCCACGAGCTGGGCCGCCAGGAGGGTTTCTTCTGCCCGAGCCAGTTCGAGTCGGAATACAACGTCGAGGAAAACCGGGTGATCCTGGGGCCGGAGATCCTCTCCCAGCTCCCCGGGGGGCGCGTGCCCGATGCACTGGTGATGGGCGTGGGCACCGGCGGCACCCTGATCGGCGTCGGCCAGGCCTTCCGGGAAGCGAACCCGGACGTGCGGCTGTTCGCGATGGAGCCGTCGGAGTCGCGCACCATCCTGTGCGGTGAGGTCGACACCCACGCCATCGAGGGGATTTCCGACGGTTTCGTACCGGGGATCTTCGCCCGCCACGCGGGCCTGGTCGGCGACACCCTGGCGGTTTCCGACGACGAGGCGATCGGCGAGATGCGGCGCCTGGCCCGTGAGCACGGGCTGCTGTGCGGGCCGAGTTCCGGTGCCCACCTGGTCGCCGCGCGCCGCGTCCGCGAGCTGCACCCGGAGCTGCGTACGGTGGTGACGCTGTTCTGCGACGAGGGCGAGAAATACCTGCAGGACCACTTCAGCACTTCCGCGACCGACGTGGTGGGCGCCGCCTTCGGGTGAATCCGTCCCGGGGCCGGTAGCATGACCGGATGACGACCCCGACTCCCTGGCGCGGCCGGCTCCTGGTGCTGGCCGGCATCACCCTGGCCGCGTTCAACCTGCGTACCGCGATCACCTCCCTGACGCCGTTGCTGGAGCACGTCGGGGGCGAACTTGGCTTCGGCACCATGGCCGCGGCGGTGTTGGGGATGCTGCCCACCGCCGCCTTCGCGCTGCTGGGAGTCGCGACCCCGCTGGTGGTGCGCTGGGCGGGCCTGGAGCGCACGGTGGCGCTGGCCATGGGCCTCGCGGCTGCCGGGCTGCTGGTGCGGGGACTGGCGGGAGGCACCGCCGGTCTCATGGTTGCCTCGGCGGTGGCCCTGGTCGGGATGGGCATCGGCAACGTGGTGTTGCCTCCGCTGGTGAAGCGCTATTTCTTCGATCGCGTGGGGACGGTCAGCTCGGTCTACATCACCTCGATGCAGATGGGCACGCTGCTGCCCGCCTTCGTTGCCGTGCCGTTGGCCCAGGCGATGGGCTGGCGCATCTCGCTTGCGGCCTGGGTAGTCCCGGCCGTGCTGGCGGCGCTGCCGTGGCTGTGGCTGCTGCGGGGCGGCCGGGCCGGCCTGGCTCGGGTGGTTCCGGGACAGCAGGCCGAACTTCCGCGGGCCACGCTGCCTCCGGGTGCCAGGGTCCGGCGCGCACCGCTGGCCTGGTCGATGGTCGCGCTGCTGGGCATGACCTCGCTGGTGACCTACGCACTGTTCACCTGGATCCCGCGCTGGATGGGCGATGCCGGCCTTGGGCCGGCCGCGGCCGGGGCGATGCTGGGGGTCTACTCGACCGCCGGGCTGGCGACTTCGTTCGCGGTGCCGGTGCTGGCGGTGCGGATGCGGCAACCATTCCTGCTGGTGGTACCGATGCTGGCGCTGTATGCCGCCGGCTTCGGTGGCCTGCTGCTGGCACCGGCGGCGGCCCCGGTCGCCTGGGCGGCGATGCTGGGCCTGGCGGGGGGCTCGTTCCCGCTGGCCCTGACCCTGATCAACATGCGTACCCGCACGCCGGCCGGTTCGGCCAACCTGTCGGGGTTCATGCACGCGGTCGGCTATCTGCTCGCCTGCGCGGGGCCGCTGGTGGTCGGCTGGCTGCGCGACTTCACGGGGGGCTGGGAGTGGCCGGTGGCCTTCCTGTCCGTGTGCCTGGTGGTGCTGGCCTGGGCGGCGTGGAGCTCCTGCCGGCCCCGCTGGCTCGAAGATGAATGGCACGGGTCGGCGGCCCCTTCCCTGCGTTCGTCCGTTTAACGCCGGGTTGCATGGACGGGCACCGGTGCCCATAGACTGGAAGGCCCGACCGCCCCTGCGAATTCCATGGCCCGCCTTCCCGTCCGCCTGCTTGCCGCAACCGCCCTCCTGGCCCTGGCCGCGTGTGGGCAGGGCCAGCCAGGCCACCGGGAAGCCAGCGCGGACGCCGGGGTCCGTACCCAGGCCGATGCGACTCCCGATGGCGACGAGCAGGAAGAACAGGCGGGGGGTGCGGTGTCCGATGCGACCGCCCCGGACATCGAACCGCCGCGCGGCGCGCCGCTGGAGCGGGTGGTGGACTGGCGGCCGCGCAAGCTCGACAGCGGCGAGGCCACGGTCAGCTGCGCGGCGGAGTACAGCGAAGCCGGCGACGGCGTGCCGGTGGCCAACCTCGGCTACTCGGCGTTGCGCCGTGCGGTGGCACCGTGCGAGACGACCGGCGTGGTGCGCGTGCGCTACCACGGCAAGGTGGCTCCCGATTTCACCGCGCTGGTAGAACGTGTCGTCGAGCTGGCGGACACCCTGGGGATTGAAGGGCGGATCCTGGACCTGGATTCCAGCGGGGGCCAGATCGAGGAGGCAATCCGCGCCGGCGATGTCATCGGCGAGTCCGGCTGGACGGTCTGGGTGCGTGAGGGTTCGGTCTGCCACAGCTCCTGCGTGCTGCTGCTGGCCGCCGGCGACATGCGCATGATCCCCGGCGATGTCGGCATCCACCGCATGATCCGCATCGGCTCGGCGGCCACCTCGCGGGCCGAACTGCAGCAGGAGCTGCAGGAAGTCCATGGCCAGGTGCGTGAATACCTGCAGCGCAACGGCGTGGCCTTTGCCGTCGCGGACCTGATGATGACCGTCCCCAACCGCAGCCTGCGCCTGCTCACCGCAGAGGAGCTGGACCTGTATGGCTTGTCCGGGCAGAACGCGGTGGCCGACGACCTGCAACGGATCCGGCTGGCGCAGAAGTGCGGCGAAGCCTTTGTCCGTCGCAAGGACGCTTTTTTCCGTGCATTCGACCGTGAATGCCGGGCAGGTGAGAGCGAGGTAGGGGCCATGGGGAAATGTGGCGTGGCGCTGCGCAAGCGCTACGGCTTCCCCGACAAGGGCTGCCCGGCCGAGAGCCCGCTGTCGGAGTACGACGCGGCGCTGGCCGCGGGAAGCGGTGACGGCGGCGGCGAGCGTTCCTGACCGGATCCCCGTGTCCACCACGCAGGCTTAATGCCGGCGGCCGCACTGTGGTGCCCATGAAAGGAGGGCACCCATGAACCACGACCAGCGCCCGGCAACGGGAAAGAACGATCCCCGCCAACAGGATCGCGAGCGGCGCGAGTACCCGCACGGTACCGGCGACCGCAACACGCACCCCGATGACGACGACCGCGGCGAATTTCGTGGCGGCGAGCAGCGCGAGGGAGACCCCCGGGAGGATGCGCCCGGGCGCTGAGGCGTGCCCCTTCGACAGGAACCCGGCCAGCAGAGCCGGGCACGCGCGCCCCGCCCCGGCGGGGTGCAAAGACGACGCTACGGAGGCATCCATGCGAAACCAGCACAACGACGTCGGAGATGAACTCAAGGCGGTCGCCCAGGACATGCTCGCGCTGGGAGCGCGTGCCATGCAGACCGGGCGCAACTGGCTGAACGACTGGAGGAACGACATGAACGACCACAACCGCGACGAGCCACGTTCCGCGCGGCCCGGACCAAGGGGCCAGCACGGCGGATCCCGCCAGTGGCAATCGCAACAGCCCCACCGCCAGGGCCAGGCGAGCCACGGCTCCGACTACTACGCCTCCCGGAACGCGGAATACTCCTGGCGCGGCGGGGACCAGCGCGGCATGGGGTACGGCAGCAGTTCCGGCTACGGCAGCCCGGAGGGACACAGCTACGCGTCGGGGAGCCAGGACCAGCCCAGCTTCGTCAGCCCGGCGGACACGCAGTTCCACGCCGGCCAGTACCGGGCGCGGGGCAGCTACAGCGGCTATGGCCCGCGCGACTACACCCGGTCCGACTCGCGCATCCGAGAGGACCTGTGCGAGCGGCTGACCGACGATCCCGACGTCGACCCCAGCGACATTGCCGTCCAGGTCAGCGAGGGCATGGTCACCCTGGAGGGGACCGTCGAGCAGCGCTGGATGAAGCACCGCGCGGAAGACATCGCCGACTCGTGCGGGGGCGTGCGCAACGTCGAGAACCGCATCCGCGTGCAGCAACACGGAAGCATGGGCAGCGGGGCGCATTCCTACGGAAGCACCCACGGGCAGCACGCCCCCAGGGCCAGTGGTGGGTCGGAAACCGGTGCGCCGGGCACGCCGACCAGCCGCAGCGCCAGTGCCGGTGCCCCGGGCGGATCCAGTGGGTCCAGTGGGTCTGGTGGAACGCAGGGCACGAGCGGCACGCCAGGCACCCAGGGCAGCAGCCACTGACCCCTGCTGACCACGCGACATACGGGAAAGGGACGGCCGCGCCTTGCCGGCGCGGCCGTGTCCTTGTCAGGCCATGGACCGGACCCTGATCTCCAGCCCGCCGACGCGGACCCGCTGGCCCTCGCGGATCTTGCAGGTCCGGCGTGATTCGACCGCGCCATCGACCCGCACCGCGCCGCTGGAGACCAACGCCTTGCCGGCGCCCCCGCTGTCGCAGGCCCCGACCAGCTTGAGCAGCTGGTTGAGCTCGACGAACTCGTGCCCCGGCTCGAGTTCGAATTCGACCGTTTCCGTATTCATCGGCCGTTGACGCTGAAACGCCCGGGTCCGGTCAGGGCAACCACCAGGCCGGCGACCAGGAACATCGCCTGCAGTTCCAGTGCCCAGCCCCCGGTCCGGTTGAGGCTGCCGATCTCGCCCATGTGGGCCAGGAAGATCGCAACCAGCATGTTCACCGCGACCAGCAGGCCGCCGATGCGGGCGTGGAATCCCGCGATGAGCAGCAGCGGGGCAAGGACCTCGCCAACCAGTACCGCATAGCCGAATGCGCCCGGAAACCCGGCGCGCTCGACCATGCCCACGATGGGGGCGAGGCCGCCATTGAGCTTGGCAATGCCGTGGAGGAGGATCAGGGCGCCAAGGGTGACCCGCAGCGCCAGGCGCGCCAGGTCTTGCTGCAAAGCAGGGTTCATCGGGAGCTTCCCGCTGTCTGGGGGCTGAAGCATACCTACTGCCCCGCGGCCACGGGGCAGGCGACAATACGCGCCCTTTCTTCCCATTGCAGGCGCATCCCGTGAGCAGCACGTCCCCCACCGCAGGAAACGCCGCACAGAACCCTGCCGGGGAGTCCGCGGAAACCGGGATGGGATGGAGGACCGTTGTGGAGATCGTGGCCCTTGGCGCGATCTGGGGAGTCTCCTTCATGTTCCAGCGCGTGGCCGCGCCGGAGTTCGGTACCACGGCCCTGGCCGAACTGCGGCTGGGCCTGGGTGCGCTGGTCCTGCTGCCGTTCCTGCTGCGGCAGTGGCGGGCGTTCCCGGCCTGGATCTGGCCGCGGGTGGTCCTGGTGGGGGCGATCAACTCGGCGCTGCCGTTCGCCCTGTTCGCCTGGGCGGCGCAGAACGCACCGGCCGGGATCAGCGCGATCACCAACGCGATGGCGGTGCTGTTCACCGCGCTGGTGGGGTTCCTGGTCTTCGGCGAACGGATTGGCTGGCGGCGTGCGCTCGCACTGCTGGTGGGATTTGCCGGGGTGGTGGTGCTGGCCAGCGGCAAGACCGCGGGCGAGCGGGTCGGGCTGGCGGTGCTGGCCGGCTGCACCGCGGCGCTGATGTACGGCATCGGCGTGCACCTGCTGCGGCGCTATCTGTCCGGCGTGCCGCAGGCCGCGCTGGCCGCGGCGACGCTGGGCACTTCGGCGCTGCTGATGTTGCCGTTCGCGATCGCGCAGTGGCCGGAAGCGCCGGTATCGGCGCCCGCGTGGGGTTCGGCGGTGGTGCTGGGCGTGCTCTGCACCGGGCTTTCCTACGCCATGTACTACCGCCTGGTGCAGCGCATCGGCCCGGCCCGCGCGGTGACGGTGACCTACCTGGTCCCGCTGTTCGCGGTCGGCTGGGCGTGGTGGCTGCTGGACGAGCCGTTGACCCTGGCGATGGGCGTGGCGTGTGCGTTGATCCTGGGCAGCGTGGCGATGGCGCAGCGGCGCTAGCCGGCCCTTGCGGGCGCCCGGGCCGCTTATTCGTACTCGCTGCTCTCGAACTCGACGAGCACGTCGAGATCGCGGGCCAGCGCCTCGGCCGCGTCGCGCACCTTGGCGGCGGTGGCGTCGTTGCCGGCCTCCACCTCCACCAGGGTCATGCCCGGCCCTTCGTCGTCGGGCAGTCCCGCCGAGCTGGAGTCCGGGTCGTCCATGTTCGGCATCAGGCCGGAGATCTCCTCCACGTGCTCGATGCCCTCGATGCTGGTCAGCAGGTTGATGATGGCGCGTGCGTCATCGTCGCTGCCGGTGATGCGGATGCGGAGCTGCGGCATGGATCGGCTGCCTCTGGAGCGGGGGTTTCCACGCTAGGCAGCCGGCGGCCAAGGCGGCGTGACGGGTAACGGTCAGCGCGTCCGGGCCGGCAGCGGCACGTTGCACAGGTCGATGTGCCCGGCCGGCACGTGGTACCAGTCGTCGCGGCGGTTGCGCCGGGCTTCGGTCACCGCGGCGAAGGTGGCGCTGTCGGTGCGCAGCAGCTCCAGCTCGCTGCGCTCGGCCTCGGGCACCTCGCTGGCCAGGCGGATCGCGGTGATCGGGACGCGACGCGCGGGATCGTCGTAGAAGCCCATCGGCTCCGGGCCGCGCGGGGTTGCCGACAGCAGCTCGATACCGTCGATGACCCGGCCCACGGTGGTGATGTTGCGGTCCAGCTGGCGCGGGGCCTGGCCGATCACAACGTACAGCTCGCTGCCGTTGCTGGAGTCGGGCGCCATGCCGCGGCCGGCGCCGAGCATGCCGTAGCAATGGGCAAGCCAGGTGGTGCCGTCGGCGGCGCGGCCGACCGGGAAGCCGTCGACGAACCCGGCCCGGTCGGCCCAGCCGTCCCTGTCGGCCAGCGGGGTGAAGTCCAGGCCCGCGCCGGGACGCTCGAACTCGGCCGGCAGTGCCTCGCGCGCGCTGCCCAGCGGCTTGCGCGTTTCCCCTTCCGCGGCCGGGTCGCCGAACTGGACCACGAAGTTGTCCTGGGCGCGGTAGATCGAAAGCCCGTCCCAGAATCCCTCCCGGGCCAGGGTGCGGATGTTGTCGACATGCTCCGGCGCGAACTGCGGGGCCAACTCGATCACCACCCGGCCTTCCTCCAGCTCCATGTAGAGCGTGTTCGCGGGGTCCGGTCGGCGCCAGTCCGCATCCGGCGAGGCGTCGAGGATCTGCTGCGCGGTGAGGGCGGGGGCGGGGGCGTCGCCGGGCTCCTGCGCGCTTGCCGCCGCCGGCGCGAAGGCGAGCGCGAGGACGGCGAGCAGCGGGTTCCATGCGCAGGACGGGCGCAGCGCGGGCGAGGCCGGGCGGGATGCGGTCACGGCAGGCTCCAGGGTTGGGATCGGCCGATTCTGTCCGTTGCGCTGCCGGCCGGCAAACCGGCCGTGCTCAGGCGTCGGGCAGCTCCAGCTCCGCGGTCGCTCCGTCCAGCGCCGGTGACAGCCACAGGTGGGATCCCAGGGGCTGCAGGCCGATGGCGGCGAAGCGCGCACGGTAGAAGGCCGCGGTCCTGGCCTGGAAGCCTTCGGTGTCGCCGTCGATGCCGTCGGCGCGGGTGAAGGTTTCCAGGAATGCGACGCCCCCGCACAGCTCCGCCAGCGCCGGCAGCCCGCGGTCGAGCTCGCGGGTGGTCAGGTAATGCAGCACGTCGCTGCACACCAGCAGGTCGACCGGGGGGCAGGGGCGCAGGTGCTCGAAATCCCCGAAACGCGCGAAGTGCAGGTTGCGCCGTGCACCGAAGCGCTCGATCGCATAGGTGCTGGAGTCGAAACCCAGGTAGCGCGCCTTTGGCCGCAGCTTCAGCAGCGGGGCGCGCCAGCCGCCCTCGCCGCAGCCGATGTCCAGCACCGTGCGCAGGGGCCGCTCCAGGTAGTACTCGGCCGTCGACACCGCCAGGGCGACCTTGCGCGCCAGGCGGGCGGGGCCGTTGATCCGCGGGTCGCGGTACCAGCGTTCGAAATAGTCGCGGTCGTATTGCTTGGCCATCATGCGATCCTAGCCCGTTGCATCGGTTTGCCCCTCGCTGCTTTTCCCGGAGATCCCATGGCCTACGTCTGGACCAAGACCTTCCACCTGGTGTTCGTGATCGCGTTCATGGCGGCGGTGTTCTACCTGCCACGCATCCTGGTCAATCTTGCAGAGGCCGGCAACGAACCCGCCGTGCGTGCGCGGCTGGTGTTGATGGGGCGGCGCCTGTACCGGTTCGGACACGTGATGTTCGGCCTGGCCTTCCTGCTCGGACTGGCGCTGTGGCTGCACTTCGGCATCGCCGGCGGCTGGCTGCACGTGAAGCTGGTGGTGGTGGGGGCGCTGTTCGCGTTCTACCTCTTCACCGGCTGGCGCTTGAAGGCCTTCGATGCGGGCGAGAAGGCGCTGCCGTCGGCGCGGGCCCTGCGCTGGATCAACGAGCTGCCCGTAGTGGGGCTGGTGGCGGTGGTGTGGCTGGTGCTGGCCAAGCCGTTCTGAGCATGGTCCCGGGCGTGGCGTGCTGCCCCGCCCGGGACCGCTGGTGGCCGGCTCAGGGGCGCGGAAGCTCCACCGGCACGCCGTCTTCATTGCAGCCGCCGCTGGCGCAGAACGCCTCGCGCAGGTAGGGCGTGGACTGCAGCATGAAGTGGTAGAGGGCGTTCTGCTCCACGCTGCCGCGCACGGCGTGGCTGCCCGGACCGATGGCCCAGATGCCGACGTCGTCGCCGCCATGGGTCTCGCTTCCCAGCGGGACGGTGGCTTCCTGCAGGTAGTCCGGGCCGGTGGTGTCGACCTGCGACAGGTCCGGGCGGCCGTTGTCGCCGACGTAGCCCGGGCCGTTGGCGTAGACCAGGGTGGTGTAGGGCAGGCCGTCGCGGTCGGTGGTCTGTTCCAGCTTGCCGTGCCGGTCGACCTTGGCGACGGTGCCCAGGATCGGGTTGCCGCGGCCGGGGTAGCCCACGAAGCCCATGGTGTGGGCGTGGTCGGCGGTGACCAGGATCAGCGTGTCCTCGCGCGAAGTCATGTCCACGGCGGCCTGCACCGCATCGCTCAGCGCGAGGGTGTCGGTGAGCGCGCGGTAGGCGTTGCCACCATGGTGGGCATGGTCGATGCGGCCCCCTTCGACCAGCAGCACGAAGCCTTCGGGAGCGGCGGACAGGCGGCTGATCGCGGCGCGGGTCATTTCCGCCAGGCTCGGCTCGCCGGCCGGATCGGCGGGGCGGTCGTGTTCGTACTGCATGTGGCCGGGCTCGAACAGGCCCAGCAGTGGCGCACCGGCCGGGGCGGCGGCGAGCTGGTCCGCGTTCCAGACATAGGACCCCTGTGGGTGGCGCTGCTTCCACATCGCGACCAGGTCCAGGCCATCGCCGCGCTGGCCGGTGCGCTCCGGATACTCGGGGTCGGCCTGGTCGGCGGGCATGAAGTGCGCGCGGCCACCGCCGAGCATCACCAGCGGACCGTTGCCGTGCGGGTTCTCCACCATCTGCCGGGCGATGTCGGTGCAGCCCAGCGCCTTGGCTTCGTCGGGCACCTGGGTGTCGTTCTCCCAGTTGCGGTTGGGCGAATGGGCCAGCGTGGAGGCGGGGGTGGCGTGGGTGAGCCGGGTGGTGGTGACCACGCCGGTCGCCATGCCGGCGTCGGCGGCCTGCTCCCACAGCGAGGACAGCCTGCCTTCGGCAAGGCCGGTGCAGTCACCGAAGTACATCGACTGGGCGACGCTGATCATCCCGGCGCGGGTCTTGGCGCCGGTGGCCATGGCGGTCATGGTGCCGGCCGAGTCCGGGGTCTGCTGGTCGGTGTTGTAGGTCTTGCTGAGCGCGGTGGCCGGGAAGTGCTCCCAGGACAGGCGGTTCTCCTCGCCCGGCTCGCCGCGCAGCTGGCCCTGGAGGATGCGCGCGGCGGCCACGGTCGGCAGGCTCATGCCGTCGCCGACGAACAGGATCACGTTGCGGGCCGTGCCCTGCATGGCGCCATTGGCCGCGGCCTGCGCGGCGCCGTCGCGGAACCACCATCCGGCGTCCTCGGCGCCGGGGCGCTGGATGTCCGGGACTTCGACCGGGCCGACAGCCGCGGGCGGCGCCGTGGCGACGGGGGCGGACGTGCTGGCGCAGGCGGCAGTGGCGAGGGTGAGGGCGGCGGCAAGCGCGCACCGGGCTAGGGACTGCGGGGACATTCGGCGGGACTCACTCACGTGTGGACCGCGCATTATGCGCCGGCATCATTGCATGCGTCCTGCAGCAGCCACTGGTATCTACCCTAGGTGTCAGCGGCAGGCCGGATCCCTAGCATGTCCGTTGTCGAACACACCGGGACATCTCCATGACCAGCATCAGCGAACAGGCCGACGCCATCCTCGACGTCGGTGAGCGTTTCTTCCTGTTGCCCGACAACCATGACGCACGCCTGGACCACTTCGCCGAGGTGATCGAGAAGCTCGACCCGCAGGAGCGCGCCGAGCTGTTCGACACCATCCTGGAGAAGGACGGCGGCGCCACGATGTCCTGGCTCACCCCGGAGCGGCTGGACAAGCTGGTCGAGAGCGGCCGCATCACCGGGCTCGAGCGTGACGCGATCACCGATGCGTTCGCGCAGTCCTACCTGGACGGCGACATCACCCTGGCCGAGGCGTCCATGTTCACCGGCATGGGCGGCACCTCGGCGGTCGGGCCGATGGGCCTGATGACGCCCGAAAGCGAGGGGCTGCAATCGCTGATGGACATGCTGGTCGGCAGTGACAGCCCGGTGGCCCGGGAGTTCCTGGAGAAGTTCGCCACCGACATGCTCGGGGAGCAGTTGCTGGTGGATCCGCCGATGATGACGCCCGACGAGCTGGGTGGGCGTGCCGGCATCCTGCTCAACGCGCTGGAGCAATCCGGCGGTACCCAGGCCATCCACAACGTCCTTGGCGGGCTGTCCGCCGAGCAGCGCGACAGCCTGTATGCGGCGGTCGGCCAGGAGGGCATCTCCTTCGGCTCGCCCATGCTGGAGGGCGTCGACGTTACCGACCCGATGGAACTGGTGATCCAGGCCGTCGCCGAGCACGGCACGGCCGCCGACGCGCTGCACCTGGTCGAGTACGTGGGCGAAAACTCCAGCGGCAACATCGTCGAGAACCAGTTCTACGGCAGCGACAACAAGCCGGTTCCGGGCCGGGCGGATGCATTGACCGAGCTGTTCATCGCCCATGGGGACACGCTGCTGCGTGACCTGACGCCGGTGAACCCGACGCATACCAACGGCTCCGGCAATGAGGAGAGCACGGTAGTCGGCGAGAGCCTGGCGACCCTGTCGAACCTGGTCAGGCTGACCGCCCTCAACCCGGACAGCGCGCGTGGTGGTGAGGCGATGGACGTGCTGGGTGACTTCGTCTCCGACAACGTCCGCACCAGCAACCAGCCGGAAAGCGGTGACAACCTGCGCGAGGTGGGCGACGCGACCACCCGCGTGGCAATGATCGGCGCGGTCATGCAGGACGCGGTGGACGCGGGCTACATCGACCTGAGGGCTGACGCTGCCGCGCGCGACGAGATGGTCGGTTTCCTGCTGGACATCGCCATCTCCGCGATCCCGGTAGCGGGCGACCTTGCCGCCAAGCCGGTTGCTGACGCGGTCTCCGAAATGCTCGGTGATTCTTCGCTGTCCGGCCCGATCTCCGACAAGCTGGGTGAACTGGCGGGCGGCCGGATCACCGACGCGCAGGGCCGGCTGACCGACGAGGCCAAGCAGGCGATCATCGACGCGTTGCCCGAAGACCACGCCTTCCTCGAGGAAGTGAAGGGGATGAGCAACGACTTCATTACCGGCCACATCCTGGAGTCGGCCGACCGCCGTGGGGCGATCGTTCCCTATATGCAGTCGTACTCTGACTGGATCGATGGGGCCCAGGGCGAGAAGTAGCCCCCTGTCACCGGCCAGCGCGCTCCCGTCGCCGGCGCCGGCACCTCAGGCCCGCGAATAGCGCCAGGACACCATCCGCCCGCCTTCATACGGCATCACGCCGTGGAAGGCGCGCGGATCCCCGTCGAACACCAGCGGCAGGAAGTTCCGGTCGCCCTCCCACATGGGCAGCGCGTGCAGCCGCTCCAGGGGCACCCACTCCAGGGTGCCCTCGTGGTTTCCGGTCAACGGCTGTCCGCTGTAGCGGGTGACCAGGAAGATGAAGCCCAGCCAGTCCTCGCCGGCCTTGCCGAAACCCGGCCAGCTGATGGTGCCGCGCAGGGTGAGGGCCTCGCATTCGATGCCGGCCTCCTCATGGATCTCCCGGCGCATGCCGGCGACCACGTCCTCGTCGCGCTCGATCTTGCCGCCCAGCCCGTTGTACTTGCCCAGGTGGTGGTCACCGGGGCGGGCATTGCGGTGGATCATCAGCACCCGGCGCCCGTCGGGCGAGAGTACGTAGCCTAGGGTCGCGACGATCGGGGTGTAGG
>JAEWFH010000038.1 GCA_023388955.1 Pseudomonadota bacterium | reverse complement strand
GGGAAGACGTTGAGCCGGTAGAACAGGTCCTCGCGGAACTTGCCCTCGGCGATGTGCTGCTCCAGGTTGCGGTGGGTGGCGGCGATGACGCGCACGTCGCACTCGATCACCTGGGTGCCGCCGACGCGTTCGAAGGTGCGCTCCTGCAGCACGCGCAGCAGCTTGACCTGCATGGCCAGCGGCATGTCGCCGATCTCGTCGAGCAGCAGGGTGCCGCCCTCGGCCATCTCGAAGCGGCCCTTGCGCTGGGTCAGGGCGCCGGTGAAGGCGCCCTTTTCGTGGCCGAACAGTTCGCTTTCCAGCAGGTCCGGCGGGATCGCGCCGCAGTTGATCGCCACGAACGGCTTGCCAGCGCGCCTGGAGCGCGCGTGCACGGCGCGGGCGGCGACCTCCTTGCCGGTGCCGGACTCGCCCAGGATCAGCACCGTGGTGTCGAACGGGGCGACCTGGTCGATCATCCGCTTCAGGCGCAGCGTGGCTTCGCTGGTGCCGGTGGGGCCGTCCTCGGCGGTGCGCTCGCGCTCCTCGTCGTCGCTCAGGCGCTTGAGGCTGGCGCGGCGCAGGGCCTCCTGCAGCTGGGTGCGGCGCACCGGGTAGTCGAGCGGCCACACGGTCTCGGGATGGAAGCGCTCGCGCCAGGCCTTGTCCGCGTCCTCGCCGGGCAGCAGCATCAGCGGCGGATGCAGGGCCTGGGCCCCGAGCCAGTCGACGAACCCGGGCCAGGCGGGGTCGCCGTCGACGTCGCCCACCACCACCGCGACCCAGTCACTGGGGCGGGCGCGCTTGAGGTCGACGTCGCCCGGCTCGGCCAGCCGCGGGTTGAAGTCCATGAACTCGAGCAGGGTCGCCAGGCGCTCGGCGCGCTCCATGTCCCGGTCGAGCACGAGGATGCGGGATTCGCTCATGGAGTCGCGCCCGCCCCGCTGGCCTCCTTGTTGGCAAGCGTCTCCAGCAGCGGAAGCACCTCGTTGACGTAGGCGAGCTTGCTGACGAAGGCATCGGCCCCGGCACGCAGGGAATGCTCGCGGTGCTCGGCGTCGTCGAAATGGCTGGCGATCACCACGTAGGGCGGCTTGTCCTGGGCCTTGATCAGCCGGGTGGCCTGCAGGCCGCCCATTTCCGGCATGGCCAGGTCCATCAGCACCACGTCGGGCCGCAGCTGCTCGCACTGGGCGATGGCCTCGATGCCATTGTGGGCGGTGCCGGCCACGCGGATCCAGTCGACCCGGCGCAGGTGCCGCAGGGCCGCGTTGATGAAGCCTTCGTGGTCGTCCACCAGCAGGATGTCGAGTGTGCGCATGGCGTCTCTCCGGTCAGCCGGCGGCCTGCCGCGACTGCGCCGGGCGACGGCGCGAGCGGGCGGGGCCGATGTTCAGTTGGTCACGATACTTGGCAACGGTGCGCCGCGCGATGCGGATGCCGCGGCGGGCGAGCAGGGCGGCGATGGTGTCGTCGGCCAGCGGGGCGTGCGGGGGCTCGTCGTCGATCAGGCGCTTGACCATGGCCTTCACCGCCGCGCCGGAGACTTCCGCGCCCTCCAGGCGGACGGCGAACAGGCGCTTGAGCTCGAAGGTGCCGCGCGGGGTCTGGATGTACTTGCCGGTGGTGATGCGCGACACGGTGGACTCGTGCATGCCGATTTCGTCGGCGACCTCGCGCAGGGTCAGCGGTACCAGGGCCTCCTCGCCACGGGCCAGGAAGCCGGCCTGGCGCTCGACCAGCACCCGGGTGGTGCGCAGCAGCGTGTCATCGCGCATGGCCACCCCGCGCACCAGCCAGCGGGCCTCCTCCAGCAGGCCGCGCAGCTCGGCGTGGCCGCTGCTGCCGGCCAGGGCGGCCTCGCAATGGGCCGACACGCGCACGCGCGGGGTGCCGCGGGTGTTCACGGCCACCCGCCAGGTGCCATCCAGATAGCGCACCACCACGTCGGGGACGATGGCGCCGTCCGGAGCGTCGGGCGCGTCCTCCACCGGCTGCGGGCGCAGGGACAGGATCAGGGCGCAGGCCTCGGCCACCGCGTCCGCGCCGGCCGCCAGGGCTTTCGCCAGCGCGGCCTGGTCGTGGCGGGCCAGCAGGTCCAGGTGCTCGGAAAGGATGCGTGCGGCCAGCGCCTGCGCGCCGGAGTCGGGCAGGCGCGCCAGCTGGGCCTGCAGGCATTCGGTGGGATCGGCGGCGGCCATGCCGGGCCAGGGGCCGGCGAGCAGGCGCCGGCGCACGTACAGCAGGGCGTCCGGGTCGACGGCGAGGGCGTCGGCGCCTTCCCGTGCCAGGGCGTCCACCGGCTGCTCCAGGTAGCCGCGGTCATCGCAATGGTCCAGCCACCACTGGGCCAGCGGCAGGTCGTCCGGGTCCCACTCCAGCGCCAGCTCCTGCAGCAGGCGTACCCGCGGGTCGGTGGAGCTGCCGGCGGCGATGCGCGCCATGCCGTCGTCGTCCATCGGCCCGCCGGCACTGCCGCCGGACAGGAACGCCGGATCCGGCAGCTCGTCGAAGGAGCCGACCTCGATCGCGGCGGCGTCCAGTTCGGCCTCGTGCCCCTCCAGCGTGGTCTCGCCGGCCTCGTCGTCCTCGTCCTGCTCCAGCAGCGGGTTGCGCTCCAGGGCCTGGCGCAGCTCCTGCTCCAGTTGCGGCGCGGTCAGCTGCAGCAGCCGGATCGACTGCAGCAGCTGCGGGGTCAGGTTGAGGCCCTGGGTGAGGCGGGCAGAGACGGTTGCTTTCACGACGGCTCCGGCGGTTGCCACGGTGGAACGGATCCTGCAGGAGGGCTACAGGAGGCATCATGCGCCGGCGGTGACGGAAATCGAATCGGGAGGAACCCGACCCGGGTCGGGGAAACCCCGTGCGCTGTAGGGCGAACCCCTACACCGCGCCGGAACCCCGTCACGCTACAGCGCGCCCGCGTCCAGCCGCATCGCCAGGCGCAGCAGCTCGGTGGCGTTGCGGCAGCCCAGGGTGGCCATCATCCGGGCCCGGTGGGTTTCCACGGTCTTGATGCTGATGCCGAGGTTGGCGGCGATCTGCTTGCTCGTCTGCCCGGCCCCGAGCGCGGACAGGATCTCGCGCTGCCGCGGCGGCAACGCCTCCACGCCGGTGGCGGGCTGGGCCACGGTACGCAGCAGCGGGGCCGACACCTGTGGGCTGAGATAGGTGCGGCCTGCGGCGGCGGCGCGGACGGCGATCTCCAGCTCGGCCGGCGCCGCCTCCTTGACCACGAAGCCGGCCGCACCGCGGTCCAGCGCCTCGCGCACGTGGCTGGCGTCGTCGTGCATGGACATGATCACCACCGCGCTGTCCGGGCAGCGCAGGCGCAGCTCGGCCAGCGCCTCGAAGCCATTGCGGCCGGGCATCGACAGGTCCAGGACGACCACGTCGGGTGCGTGCTCGCAGGCGCGGATCACGGCCTCGTCGGCGTTGGCGGCCTCGGCCGTCACCTCGATCCCGTCGAAGGATTCCAGCAGCCGGCGCAGCCCGGCACGGATCAGGGTGTGGTCATCGCAGATCAGGACACGCAGCACGCCGAGGTCTTCCCGCTCCGCCGGGATTCCGGCGCCAGCGGGAAACCTTAGCGGAGCGGCGGGCGCGCTGCAGCCGCCGGCGTCAGCGCGGCCGGCGGCTTTCCGCCACCGCGCGGCGGTGGATGCGGAACAGGTGGCGTTCCAGCGCGGCCGTCAGGGCAGGGCTGTGGTGGATGAAGCGCAGCCACAGCTGGTGTCCGTCGCCGTCGTGGTCCACGCCGACCACGGTCGCGGGCAGTTCCAGCGTTTCCGGCAGCCAGTCGCAGGGG
Organism: Pseudomonadota bacterium; assembly: GCA_023388955.1. Classification (GTDB taxonomy): domain Bacteria; phylum Pseudomonadota; class Gammaproteobacteria; order Xanthomonadales; family Xanthomonadaceae; genus Novilysobacter. The sequence continues at coordinate 3,947 of JAEWFH010000038.1, read as the reverse complement.
CGCACGCGCAACATGCCGGGCTGACCCGGGGCGGCGGTGGGGGCCTCCGGCAGGACCAGACAGGCGCCATGCGCGGACCACTCCAGCGGTCGGACCGGATCGGAGCCGACCTGGCGGTTGACCAGGCTGGCGACCAGGGCGCTGAGCAGGTCGAGCTTGGCCTCGATGCGCTGGACCGCCAGGTCGTGCAGGCCGCGCTCCTCCGGCTCCTCGCGCCCGTGGCTGTCCTCGACCACGGCGATCGCTCGCAGCAGCGCCTCGCTGCGCAGGCAGGCCAGCCGGTCGGCTTCGCCATCGCCGGTGCCGGCGACGAAGGCGGCGGGACGCAGCTCGCCACAGGCGAGGGCGTCGCCGAAGACCGACTCGCGTCCGGCGTGGCCGTTCATCCCGCGCCTCCAGCCGCGCGGCGGTAGGCATCGCTGCCACGGCGCTGCCCACGCATGCGCTTCAGGGCCTCCGAGGATTCGTCACGCGCGCGCTGCAGCTCGGTCAGCAACAGTCGCTGCTGGTCCAGGAGCTCCTGCCAGGCTTCGCGGCGGCTGGCATCCAGCCGCCCATCGGTGATCGCCAGCTGCACCTGGCGGGCGTGCTCGCCGATCAGCTCGCTGGCCTCGTCCAGGCGGTCCTGGGCGATGGCATCGCGGATCAGCGCGGTGGGGAGCTGGGGGACCATGGCGGGCTCACTGTGCCATCGGTGCGGGCGCGCTGGCGGGGGCGTCGGGGTCGATGGCCTTCCAGGCGCCTTCGATGTCGCCGAGGAGGTCGTCGACTTCGGCCAGGGCCGCGGCATTGTTCCCGGCGTTGGCCTCCACCAGCTTGCGCTGGAAGTAGTCGTAGAGCGACTGCAGGCCCGCCGCGATGTCACCCCCGGCCTTCATGTCCAGCGTGCCGGACAGGCCGGCGATGATGGCGCTGGCTTCGCTGATGGCCTTGGCCTTGCGGACGACGTCGCCACGGTCGATGCAGGCGCCCGCCAGGCGAACCCGCTCGCGAGCGCCGCTGAGCATCAGCAGCACCAGCTGGTGCGGGCTGGCGTCCAGCACGGCGCTGGTGGTGCTGGTCTGGCGGTACTGGTTGGCGTAGGCGTTGGCGTGCATGGCGGTTCCGGGAATCTTGGATACTGGGGCGGGGCTACTTGGCGTTGAGGTTGGTCAGCTGCGACAGCTGCTGGCCCAGGAAGCTGCTGGTCGAGGACATCTGCGCGACCATGGCGTCCAGCGCGGTGAACTGGCGCAGGTAGTTCGCCTGCACGCGTTCGATCCGGCGATCGAACGATTCGCGGTCGGCTTCGAGGCGCTTGAGGCGCGTGTCCAGCGCCTCCGTACGGCCCTTGATCAGGCCGTCGTCGCCCAGCCAGGACTTGAGCGAGTCCTTCAGCGGCTGCTGGAAGCTGCCTTCGTCGCCGAACAGGCGGACGACAGCTTCCGGTGCATCGGCAATGGCCTTGTCGAACTCGGCGCCGTCGAGGCTGAGGGAGCCGTCCACCTTGGTCTCCAGCCCCAGCGCAGACAGCTCGGCATAGCTCCGGCTGACCAGGTTGCGCAGGCTGGAGGTGATGCCGCGCGGTGCGGAGTCACCGCTGAGGGCGGCGCCGGCCGCGTTCTCGCTGCCGGCCGCACTCTGCGCGCGCAGGGCGCTGAGTGCGGTGTTGTAGGCGCTGATGAAGCCGAGCATGGTCGCCTTCAGCGTGCTGGCGTCGGACTTGAGCTCAAGGCTGAAGGACTCGCCCGGCCTGGCCTCGGTGAGGTCCACGGTGACGCCGTCGATCAGGTCGTCGAGGCGGTTGCTGCTGCTGGTGCGGGTGATGCCGTCGACGACCACGACGGCGTCGTTGCCCGGGTCCGCCACTGTCAGCGTGCCGCCCTCGGTGCCGAGCGCTGCCAGCCCGCCATCACCGCCGCTCGCGGTGATCGAAAGCCGGCCTTCGCTGCCAGTGGTCGTGGAGGCCAGGACCAGCACGTCGCCGTCGTCGCCGCGCACCAGGGTGGCGGTGACGCCCTTGCCTTCAGCGGCCTTGTTGATCGCATCGCGGATGTCGGTCATTGAACCCTTGCCTTCTGCGATCTCCACTGCCAGCGGCTCCTCGCCACCGAAGTCGATGGACAGCGTGCCGTAGCCCAATTGGCCGTCGCCGGTGACCGGCGCGGAGTGCAGCTTGTGGGTGCTGGCCAGGCTTTCCACCGTGACCCGGTAGCTGCCCAGCGCCGCCTTGCTGTTGGCGGTGGCGGTGAAACCGGCGTCCTCGGGGACGACCACCTTGCGGCCGGGCGAGGCGCCCATGCCCTCGAACTTGGCGAGCGCATCCCGCAGCCCGGACAACCCGCTGCTGATCTTGCCGAAGGCCGAGATCTGCGCCTTGGCGGTGCTCTCGATCCGGTCGTGGCGCGTATCCGTGCCGTATCGCTCCGCGGCCACCAGCTGGCTGACCATGGTGTGCACGTCGAGGCCGGAGCCGACGCCTGGACTGGAGATGGTGGCCACTGCGCCTCCTGTTCGTGTTCCGGGGGATCCAACAGGCCAGCAAGAACCGTTCCGGCGTTCTCCTGGCGCGCCCTCCGGGCCTGCTTTACCTAACGGCGCCTGCCACGGAAGCTTTAGCGGTTCCGTGACCGGATTCGCGTATCAGGCAGGCAAAAGAAAACCGGCCGGTGGCAGAGCCACCGGCCGGGCTGGAGAGACGTGAATCTCCCGTGGCACTGCGCGTGATCAGCGCAGTAGGCTGAGCACGCTCTGCGAGGACTGGTTGGCCTGCGCCAGCATCGCGGTACCGGCCTGCTGCAGGATCTGGGTCCGCGACAGGTTGGCGGTTTCCTTGGCGTAGTCGGCATCCATGATGCGGCTGCGGGCGGCCGACAGGTTCTCCGAACCGGTCTGCAGGTTGGTCACGACCGAGGAGAAGCGGTTCTGGATGGCACCGAGGTCGGCGCGGGCGGAGTTGACGGACTTCAGCGCGGCGTCCATCGCCAGCATGGCCGCGTCGGCACCTTTGACGGTGGAGATGTTGAGGTCGGCGAAACCGTTGATCGCGTCGCCTTGGTTGGCTTCGTCAGCTGCGGAGTATGTCCCCGCGGTAAGGCCGGTCCGAGCGGTGTTTGCGGTACCCGTCATCTCGATCTTGATGGCGAGGCCGTCCGCACTGGTCAAGGTGAGGGCGCCAGCATCGTTTGCAGCGACCACCCCGGTCTGGTCCGAAACCGCGTTGATCGCGGCCATCAGATTGGCACCTTGAGTAGTCGCATCGCCGCCGCCCGTGACCGCACCGATATCGACGCCGTTGATCTTGAGGTCGCCGGCCGCGATATCATCGGTGGTGGCGGTGAAAGCCGACGCGGCGACACCGGTCACCTCCGTCTGGAAGCGGCTGCCCAGCTGGTCGATGTTCGCATCGGCGATCGATGCGATGTCGATGGTCTCGCCCTGGTTGGCGCCGACCTGGAACGACTGCGAGGTGAAGCTGCCGTCCAGCAGCTTGGTGCCGTTGAAGTTGGTGGTGTCGGCGACGCGGTCGATCTCGGCCTTCAGCTGGTCGACTTCCTTCTGCAGCGCCAGCCGGTCGTCGTCGGAGTTGGTGGCGTTGCGCGACTGCACTGCCAGCTCACGGATGCGCTGCAGGTTGTTGGTCATTTCGCCCAGTGCGCCTTCAGCGGTCTGCGCCAGCGAGATGGCGTCATTGGCGTTGCGCGAGGCCTGGTCCTGGCCGTTGATCTGGGTGGTGAAGCGGTTGGCAATCGCGAGGCCGGCAGCGTCATCCTTGGCGCTGTTGATGCGCAGACCCGACGACAGGCGCTGCAGCGAGGTGGTCAGCGACGACTGCGAAGCGTTCAGGTTGCGTTGTGCGTTCAGCGACGCGATATTGGTATTAATAAACGAAGGCATTTCTTCTCTCCCAAGCTTGGGTATTCCGGGGTCGGCAGTGGTGCCGGGTTGTCGTTGGTGTGCCCCGCTAC
>JAEWFH010000199.1 GCA_023388955.1 Pseudomonadota bacterium | reverse complement strand
TGTTCCGCGTCCTTGCAATACTGTGTTTACATACAGTCTATCGCTTAGCGGAAAGTTCTTTTACCCTCAGCCGAAATGCCTGCCGTTGCTAGACATTGCCAGCCAGTGCCCGTCACTCCCACTCGATGGTGGCGGGAGGCTTTCCGCTGATGTCGTAAACCACGCGAGAAACACCGCGCAACTCGTTGATTATCCTGTTGGAAACCCGACCCAGGAAATCATACGGCAGGTGTGCCCAGTGGGCGGTCATGAAGTCGACCGTCTCCACTGCGCGCAGCGCGATCACCCATTCGTAAGCGCGCGCATCCCCGACGACGCCGACCGACTTCACCGGCAGGAACACCGCGAAGGCCTGGCTGGTCTTGTCGTACAGATCGGCCTGGCGCAGTTCCTCGATGAAGATGTGGTCGGCGCGGGCCAGCAGCTCGGCGTACTCGCGCTTCACCTCACCCACGATGCGCACGCCCAGCCCGGGGCCGGGGAACGGATGCCGGTAGACCATCGCCGCCGGCAGGCCGAGTTCCACGCCCAGGCGCCGCACTTCGTCCTTGAACAGCTCGCGCAGCGGCTCGATGAGCTTGAGGTTCATCTTCTCCGGCAGGCCGCCCACGTTGTGGTGGCTCTTGATCACGTGCGACTTGCCGGTGCCGGCACCGGCCGACTCGATCACGTCCGGGTAGATCGTGCCCTGCGCCAGCCAGCGGGCATTGGTCAGCCGGCCGGCCTGCTCGTCGAAGATCTCCACGAACAGGTTGCCGATGACCTTGCGCTTGGCTTCCGGGTCGCGGATGCCTTCCAGCGCGTCGAAATAGCGGTCCGCGGCATTCACCCGGATCACGTTCACGCCCAGGTGCTCGCCGAAGGTCGCCATGACCTGGTCGCCCTCCTGCCAGCGCATCAGGCCGGTATCGACGAAGACGCAGGTCAGCTGGTCGCCGATCGCCTTGTGCAGCAGCGCGGCGACCACCGAGGAGTCCACGCCGCCCGACAGCGCCAGCACGACGTGGTCATCGCCCACCGCCTCGCGCACGCGGGTGATCTGGTCCTCGATGATGTTGGCCGGGGTCCACAGCTGCCGGCAGCCGCAGATGCCGGTGACGAAACGCTCCAGCAGTGCGTTGCCCTGCTTCGTATGGGTCACTTCGGGATGGAACTGCACTCCGTACCAGCGCTTGTCATCGTTGGCGAAGGCGGCAACCGGCACCCGGTCGGTGCGCGCGGTCACCACGAAGCCCGGAGGCGCGGCGGAGACGTGGTCGCCGTGGCTCATCCACACGTCCAGGCGCGGCGGCGAACCCGGGTGGTCCTTCAGGCCTTCAAACAGGCGGTCCTCGGCCACCAGCGACACCTGGGCATGGCCGTACTCGCGCTGGTCGGCGGACTCGGTCGTCCCGCCCAGCTGCTTGGCCATGGTCTGCATGCCGTAGCAGATGCCCAGCAGGGGCAGGCCGGAGTCGAACACCACCTGCGGCGCCGCCGGGCAACCCTCGACCGTGGTCGATTCCGGGCCACCGGACAGGATGATGCCCCTGGCACCGTAGGCCTCGATCTCGGCGGGATCGTGGTCCCAGGCCCAGACCTCGCAGAACACCCCCAGCTCGCGGATGCGGCGGGCGATCAGCTGTGTGTACTGCGCCCCGAAGTCGAGGATCAGGATCTTGTCGCTATGGATGTCGTGCATGGAGTCAGCGGACCTGGTAGTTCGGCGGCTCACGGGTGATCTGGACGTCGTGCACGTGGCTCTCGCGCGAGCCGGCGCTGGTGACGCGGACCATGACCGGCTTGCGGCGCATCTCGTCGACGGTGGCACAGCCCACGTAGCCCATGGTCGAGCGCAGGCCGCCGGCGAGCTGGTGGACGATGTTGCGCAGCGGGCCGCGGTACGGGACCCGGCCCTCGATGCCCTCGGGCACCAGCTTGTCGGCGTCGGCGGTGTCCTGGAAGTAGCGGTCCTTCGACCCCTTCTCCATCGCCGCCAGGCTGCCCATGCCGCGGTAGCTCTTGTAGTGGCGGCCCTGGAACAGCTCGCTCTCGCCGGGGGACTCCTCGGTGCCGGCGAACAGCCCGCCGATCATCACCGTGGAGGCGCCGGCGGCCAACGCCTTGCCGATGTCGCCGGAGTAGCGGATGCCGCCGTCGGCGATCAGCGGGATGCGGTCCTGCAGCGCCTCGGCGACCATGTCGACCGCGGTGATCTGCGGCACGCCGACGCCGGCCACGATGCGGGTGGTGCAGATCGAGCCCGGCCCGATGCCGACCTTGACCGCATCGGCACCGGCATCCATCAGCGCCAGTGCCGCATCGCCGGTGACGATGTTGCCGCCGATCACCTGCACCTTCGGGAAATTCTTCTTGACCCAGGCCACGCGGTCGATCACGCCCTGGGAGTGGCCGTGCGCGGTGTCCACCACCACCACGTCCACCCCGGCGGCGACCAGCGCCTCGACACGGGCCTCGGTGTCGCCGCCCACACCCACCGCCGCGCCGACCAGCAGCCGCTCGCTGCTGTCGTAGGCCGCGTTGGGGTTGTCGGTCTTCTTCTGGATGTCCTTGACGGTGATCAGGCCCTTGAGCTGGAAGTCGTCATTGACCACCAGGACCTTCTCGATGCGGTGCTTGTGCAGCAGCGCCATCACCTCGTCGTCGGAGGCGCCCTCCTTCACCGTGACCAGCCTGTCCTTGCGGGTCATCACGTTGCGCACCGGGTCGTCGAGCTTCTTCTCGAAGCGCATGTCGCGGCTGGTGACGATGCCGACCAGCTGGTCGCCCTCCACCACCGGCACGCCGGAGATGTTGCGCTCGCGGGTGAGCTTGAGCACCTCGCCGATGGTCGCCTGCGGACCAACCGTGAAGGGCGACTTGATGACACCGGCCTCGAAGCCCTTGACCTGCGCGACCTGCGCGGCCTGGGCCTCGACCGACATGCTCTTGTGCAGGATGCTCAGGCCGCCGAGCTGAGCCATCGCGATGGCCAGGCGGGCCTCGCTGACCGTGTCCATGGCCGCCGACAGGAACGGCAGGCGGATGGTCAGGTCACGGGTGACGCGGGTTTCCAGCGACACGTCCTTGGGCAGGACGGTGGAATGCGCCGGGATGAGGGAAACGTCGTCGAAGGTGAGCGCTTCGGCCTGGATGCGCAGCATGGTGGCGGGCCCGGGGGAGTGAAGCGGCTCATTGTATCGTGTCGCGCGCCTCACCGGGCCTGTTGCGCGACGCGGGGGGCGCAGCCCGGTTCAGCGGGCGCGGCTCAGTCACCGCCGCAGCCGGCCTCAGCCGCTTCGGCGGCTTCCAGGGTGTTCTGCATCAGCGTGGCGACCGTCATCGGGCCGACGCCGCCCGGGACCGGGGTGATCCAGCTTGCGCGGCGCGCGGCCTCCTCGAAGTCCACGTCGCCGACCAGACGGCCGTCGTCGATGCGGTTGATGCCGACGTCGATCACCACCGCCCCCTCGCGGATCCACTCGCCCGGCACCAGGCCCGGCACGCCGGCGGCAACGACCAGGATCTCGGCATTGCGGACCGCGGCCTCCAGGTCCTCCGGCCGGGTGAAGCGATGGCAGCAGGTCACCGTGCAGCCGGCGATCAACAGCTCCAGCGCCATCGGCCGGCCCACGTGGTTGGACACCCCGACGATCGTCGCCCTCGCCCCGCGCACCGGACGATCGGTCCAGGCCAGCAGCGTGGTGATGCCGCGCGGAGTGCACGGACGCAGGCCGAACTGGCGCAGCGCGAGGTGGCCGACGTTCTGCGGGTGGAACCCGTCCACGTCCTTGCGCGGGTCGATGCGGTGGATCAGTGCGCTGGCATCGCGCCGGTCCGGCAACGGCAGCTGGACGAGGATGCCGTGCACCTCGGGATTGGCGTTGAGCGAGTCCACCAGCGCCAGCAGTTCGGCATCGCTGGCCGTCGCGGGAAGGTTGTAGTCCAGGGCCTTGATGCCGACCTTCTCGGCCGCCCGGCGCTTGTTACGCACGTACACGGCGGAGGCCGGGTCGTCGCCAACCAGGACCACGGCCAGCCCCGGTCGCGACCGCCCCTCGGCGACGCGCTCGTCCACCCTCGCCCGCAGCTGTTCCAGCAGCTGTTCTGCGATCTGCTTGCCATCGAGGATGCGGGCCTTGTGGGAGCTCATGCGGGAACCGGGTGCGAAAGGGCCGCGCATTATCGCATCCCCGCCCGGTGCCGCCCGCCCGGGCCTGGACTCAGCCGGCGCAGAACCGGGCGTAGTCGATATAGCCGGGGAATTCCCGGCCGGCGGCGCAGACCGGGCAGTCCGGATCGGCCGGTACCCGGGTCTCGCGAAAACGCATGCCCAGCGCGTCGAAGCGCAGCAGGCGGCCGGCCAGTGGCTCCCCGATGCCCAGCAGCAGCTTCACCACCTCGGTGGCCTGCAGCAGCCCGATGACACCGGGCAGCACGCCGAGCACGCCGTTGTCGCTGCAGCTGGGGGCGAATTCCGGTGGTGGCGGCTCCGGGAACAGGCAGCGGTAGCACGGCAGCTCGCCCCGGTGGCGACCGGCGTCGAACACCATGGCCTGGCCGTCGAAGCGGTCGATCGCCCCGTACACCAGCGGCTTGCCCAGCTTCACGCAGGCATCGTTGAGCAGGTAGCGCATCGGCAGGTTGTCGCCGCCGTCGACGACGACGTCCGCGCCCGCCAGGAAACGCTCGACGTTGGCCGAGGTGATGCGCTCGCGCACCACTTCCACCTGCAGGCCCGGGTTGAGCGCCAGCAGCGCCTGGCGCGCGGACTCCACCTTGGGCATTCCGATCCGGTCCTCGGCATGGAGGATCTGCCGCTGCAGGTTGCTGCGCTCAACCACGTCATCGTCCGCGATCGCCAGCGTGCCCACGCCGGCGGCGGCCAGGTAGTAGGCAGAAGGCGAGCCCAGCCCGCCCGCGCCGACGATCGCGACCCGGGAGGCAAGCAGCCGCCGCTGGCCCTGCTCGCCCACCTCGGGCAGGCGCAGGTGGCGCGAATAGCGCTCATGGAAGTCGGCGTCCCCGGCGGGGTGGACCAGCGGCAGCGACTGCGCGGCCCAGGCCCGGGTGCCGCCCTCGACGGATGCCACGCGCCGGTAGCCCGCCTCCAGCAGGCCGGCCGCGCACTTCATCGAGCGCGCGCCGCCTTCGCAGATCAGCAGTACCTCGGCGGCAGGATCGGGGAGATGGTCCGCCGGGGCCCGCAGCAGCGCATCGAGCGGGGTTCCCAGCGCGCCTTCGGCCATGCCGGCGGCACGTTCGTGGTCTTCGCGCACGTCGACCAGCACGGCGCCACGCCGTTGCCGGTGACGCGCCTCTTCGGGGGAGATGGTTTCCACGCTCATGCGGCGGATTATCCGCCACCATCGACGCGTCCGCTCAGCGGCGGCGCTTCACGTGCCGCAGCAGCCGCCGCTTGCGCGCGACCTGGCGCTCGGTGGGCGCGTTGCGCTTGCCCTCGTAGGGGTTGTCGCCTTCCTTGAAGATGAATCGCACCGGCGTGCCGACCAGCTTGAAGCGCTTGCGGAAGAAGTTCTCCAGGTAGCGCCGGTAGCTGTCGGGCAGCACCCGCAGGCGGTTGCCATGGATCACGAAGGTCGGTGGGTTGGTCCCGGCGGGATGGGCGAAACGCAGCTTGGACGCGTGGCCGCCGACCGACGGCGGCGCCGTGGACTTCACCGCCACCTCCATCGCCCGGGTGACCTCGGCGGTCCCGAACTCGCGGGTTGCGGACGCGTGGGCACGGTGGATGGCAGCGAACAGCTCGCGCAGGCCGGAGCCGTGCAGCGCACTGATGCGGACCGTCTCGGCCCACTCCACGAAGGCCAGCTTGCGCTCCAGCATCGCCTGCGCCTGGCTGCGCTGGTAGTCGTCCAGCCCGTCCCACTTGTTGACCGCCACGACCAGGGCGCGTCCGGCATCGAGCGCGTAGCTGAGCACGCTGACGTCCTGGTCGGTGACGCCCTCGCTGGCATCGACCATCACCACGGCCACCTGGCAGCGCTCGATCGCCTGCAGGGTCTTGACCACCGAGAACTTCTCGACCGCTTCCTCGACCCGGGCGCGGCGGCGCAGCCCGGCGGTATCGACCAGCCGGTACTTGCGGCCGTCGCGCTCCATGTCGATGGCCACCGAGTCACGGGTGGTGCCGGGCACATCGGAGGCGATCATCCGCTCCTCGCCCAGCAAACGGTTCACCAGGGTCGACTTACCGACGTTCGGACGGCCGATGAAGGCGATGCGCAGGCGCTCGGGATCCTCCTCGACCTCCGGCCCCTGCACATCCTCGGGCAGCCGTTCGATGACCTCCTCGATCAGGTCGTCGATGCCCTGGCGGTGCGCGGACGAGACCGCGACGGCATCGGCCAGGCCAAAATGGGCGAACTCGGCCAGCACGGTCTGGATGTTGAGGCCTTCGGACTTGTTGGCCACCAGCAGCACCGGCCGTGCGCTGCGGCGCAGCCAGGCGAGGATTTCCTCGTCCAGCGCCGAGGCCCCCTCGCGGGCGTCGGTGATGAACAGCACCAGGTCCGCCTCGGCCGCGGCCTGGCGGGCCTGCCGGGAGGTGGCCCCCGCCAGCCCTTCCTCGTCGCCGGCGATGCCGCCCGTGTCGACCACCGAGAACGCACGCCCGCCCTCGGGCCGGCAGATGCCGTAATGGCGGTCGCGCGTGACCCCCGGCTGGTCGTGGACCAGCGCGTCACGGCTGCGCGTGAGCGCATTGAACAGGGTCGACTTGCCGACGTTGGGGCGGCCGACCAGGGCAACTACGGGCAGCATGCAGGCGAACTACTGGCCGATGCGGTAGGCCGCGACGCGGCCGCCGGTGTCCTGCACCAGCAGGATCCCGTCGGCGACCACCGGCTTGCCCCGGATCGCATCGCCGCCATGCTTCGTGCGCGCGGCAAACTCGCCGTTGTACAGTTGCATCCAGTGCAGGTAGCCCTCCTGGTCGCCGACCACCGCAAGCTCGCCCTGCACCGCCGGCGCGCCCACTCCGCGCCGCAGCAGGCCGGACTGCGTCCACAGGGTGCTGCCGGTGTTCTTGTCCAGGCCATGCACGGTGCCGTCGGCGGCAGTCACCGCGAGCACGCTGAAGCCCGCCGCGATGCCACCGGCACCGCCATTGGGACTGCCCCACATCGGCTGGCCGGACGGCGCGTCGACGGCCACGGTGCTGCCGCTGAAGCTGCTGGCATAGAGGGTGGTGCCATCCAGGACCGGCTGGCCGTCGATGTCGGCCATGCGGTCAAGCTCGGTGCGGCCCTCCTGCTGGCCGACCGGAACCTCCCACAACGGGCGCCCGTCGGCGGCCGAAAGTGCCACCACGGTGCCATCGTCGTTGCCCACGAACACATAGCCCGGGCCGAGCACGGGGCTGCCATTGCCGCGCACCGACAGCGAGGGTACGTCGTGGTTCCAGAACCAGCGGCGCTCCCCGTTGCGTGCGTCGAACGCGGTCAGGCGCCCGTCGTTGGAACGGACGAACACGATGCCCAGGCCGACCACCGGCGCGGCGATCACCTCGTTGCCGACCCTGGCCGTCCAGCGCTCCTCGCCACTGGAGGCATCCAGCGCGACGACTGCACCATCCAGGTCCCCGACCACGACCAGGCCCTCGCCCACCCCCGGACCGCCGCTCAGGCGCAGGTCGCTGGGGTAATGCCAGGCCTGGGCACCCGTGTGCAGGTCGAAGGCACGGACGCCGCCGTGCACGGCGGCGGTGAACACGCGCCCGTCGGCAACGACGGGCGACTGGCCCACGCGGAGCCGTCCCTCGCCCTTGCCCGCGTTGGCGGTCCAAAGGCGTTCGACATCCACGGTCTGGGCGAACTCGACCAGGGCGGCGGGCGCCGT
>JAEWFH010000170.1 GCA_023388955.1 Pseudomonadota bacterium | reverse complement strand
GGTACCAACTTTCCGAAACAGCGGTACCAAGTACCCGCATTTAACAGCGTGAGGGACTTGGCCGGGACAGACCAGTACGAGGCTGCACCACGCCAGCAATTTAAGTCTGGGCGAGAACTCATTAACGCGGTGAAAACCCGCCGCGAAGAGGCACAAGCGTTTAAAGCACTGGCCCAGGACGTGGACGCGGAAGTCTCTGCTGGACTCGATCAGTACGACCCGGAGCTCATCGACGGCGTGCGCGTGCTCTGGATTACCGAGGGCACCGCCGCCCGCGACGAGACCGCGTTCCGGCATGCCCTTAAGACCGGCCACAGGCTCCGCGCCGCCGGCCAACGACTCACGGATGCAGCCATCATCGACGCCTACGAGCACGCCTACAACGTCGCACAGACCCACGGCGGCGCAGGCCGCCCTGCAGAGCTTCCCCCGATGCGAGACCGCCAGACTATGGCACGACGAGTCCGCGGCTACGTGACCCAATCCAAGAGCACGTCCTCCATGAGGTCGAGCGCGCCTGGAAAGGCAACCAGCAGCGAGCGGAAAGCCTTGGCCACCATGGGGCGCAGAGGCGGGCAAAAGGCTGCACAACGCTGGAAGACAGCGCCAGATAGCGACTATGCAAAGCAGGAGCGAGCAAAGCTCGCGGTTGCTAATGAGAACAGGAAAACGAGTGCTGCTGCCGATAGCTTCGCTATAGCTAGTTGGTTCCTAAAGGGGAAAAGCGAGACTGGAGAATATCCAACAGTAGGTGAGGCAGCCGCAGAGTTTAGCGTGTCTAATCGGACGGTACAGCGCGCGCTTTCCAAAGCCGGGATAGTTTTGCCAACTGGACGAAGAAAGGGTGACAGGCCGTAAGCAATATACGGTTCCCCTGCCGCTAGGCAGTTATATAAAATCTCACTTGAAGAAAACCTTGAGGGAGCAGGGCAGCTTATATGCTTTTAACATGACTTCCTCTTCTCTCCTAGATCGCGCAACCCTCCGCCATAACCTCACCGAATTCAAGGTGCGCTGGCTTGCCCATATTGAGGAATGGAAAGCAGAAAACCGACCGGCCACTGAATCAAGCCATGACCAACAGTTTTGGGGAGACCTCCTCGACTGCTTCGGTATTAACGCCCGTGACATTTACCTGTATCAGCGCAGCGCTAAACGAGCATCAACCGGGCGCACTGGAAAAATTGACTTGTTCATGCCCAGTAAAGTCATCGGTGAAGCAAAATCCCTCGGGGTTAACCTCGACGATGCGCACAGCCAGGCATTGGACTACCTGTTGGGTGGTACTATCCCGAACTCACAGCTGCCGCCCTACGTCATCTGCTCCAACTTTGAGACCCTGCGCATCACGCGCCTGAACCGCGACTACGTCGGCGATTCCGCCGAGTGGGACGTCACCTTCGACCTGGACGAAATCGACGAGCATCTGGAACAGCTCGCGTTTTTAGCCGACTACGAAACTTCGGCCTACCGCGAAGAAGAGCAAGCCTCTTTGGAGGCCTCACGCCTGATGGTCGAGCTGTTCCGAGCCATGAACGGCGACGAGGTAGACGAAGCCGTCGGCGACGAAGCCCCGACCACCGCCGAGGAAGAAGACGAGCGCGTCATGCGCACCTCCGTCTACCTAACACGCATCCTCTTCCTCCTTTTCGGCGACGATGCAGGCCTGTGGGACACCCCGCACCTGTTTGCGGATTTTGTGCGCAACGAAACCACCCCGGAATCTCTCGGCCCACAGCTCAACGAACTTTTCCGCGTCCTCAACACCCCGGAAGACAAACGACCTAAGCGCCTGCCTGGCACCCTGGCGAAATTCCCCTACGTCAACGGCGCAATCTTCGCCGAGCAACTCGACCCCGAATACTTCGACTACGCCATGCGCGAAGCCCTGCTCGATGCTTGCGACTTCGACTGGTCAAAAATCGACGTGTCCGTCTTCGGCTCCCTGTTCCAGCTCGTCAAGTCGAAAGAAGCCCGTCGCGGCGACGGCGAGCACTACACCTCGAAGACCAACATCATGAAAACCATCGGCCCGCTGTTCCTTGACGAACTGCGCGACCGAGCCAACAACCTTGTCTCCAGCCCGTCTACCTCTGTTCGCAAGCTCGAGGAATTCCGCGACTCCCTCGCCGACCTCCTTTTCTGCGATCCTGCCTGTGGAGCGGGAAACTTCCTGCTCACCGCCTACCGCGAGCTACGCCGCATCGAAACCGACATCATCGTCGCCATCCGCCAACGGCGCGGCGAGACCGGCATGTCCCTCAACATTGAGTGGGAACAGCGGCTCTCGATTGGCCAGTTTTACGGCTTCGAGCTGAACTGGTGGCCGGCCAAAATTGCCGAGACCGCGATGTTCCTCGCCGATCACCAGGCCAACAAGGAGCTGGCGAATGCTGTTGGCAGGCCACCGCAGCGCCTACCAATTAGCATCACCGCCCACATCCATCACGGCAATGCCCTAGGCGTGGACTGGACCGAGATTGTGCCGCAGGCTAGCGGAACGACCTACTTGTTCGGCAATCCGCCGTTTATCGGCCAATTCACCAAGACAGCGGAGCAGAAACAGGATATGCAACGTGTCTGGGGCGATGATTACGACGGTTATCTGGACTACGTGACCGGCTGGCACGCCCAAGCCATGCGCCTGCTGGCCGAGCGTCGTGGCGAGTTCGCCTACGTGACCACTAACTCGATTACTCAAGGCCAGCC
>JAEWFH010000133.1 GCA_023388955.1 Pseudomonadota bacterium | reverse complement strand
GCGAGCAGTACGACGTGGTGATCCTGGACCCGGCGAAGATGACCCGCGACCGCGAGCAGGTGATCCCGGCGCTGAAGAAATACCTGGACATGAACAAGCTGGCGCTGTCGGTGGTGAAGCCGGGCGGCCTGTTCGCGACCTTCTCGTGCACCGGGCTGGTGAGCGAGGAGCAGTTCCTGGACATGCTGCGGCGCGCGGCGTTCTACTCCAACCGGACCGTGCAGGTGCTGAAGGTCGCCGGCGCCGGGCCGGACCACCCGTTCCTGGCCCAGGTGCAGGAATCGCGCTACCTCAAGGCGGTGTTCTGCCGGGTGCTGGACTGACGTTCGCGCCGAGGCCGCGACGGTAGCCGTCGCAGCTGCTGCGACCCCCGCCGCTACACTGGCGGCATGGATTCGCAGATGGTCTTGATCGTGGTGCTGGCGCTGGTGGCCGCGGCGCTGGTGTTCCTGTCGCTCGTGGTGCGGGCGCAGTCGCGCCGGACCGGTGCCAGCGAGGCGGAGAAAGCGCTGGCGGCCGAGTGCGGGCGCCTGCGCGGGGAGCTGGAAGCCGCACGGGAAACGGCCCGCGCCCAGGCGCATGAGCTCGGCACCCTGAACGGCCGGCTTTCCGGTCGCGAGCAGGCGCTGGAGGAAGCCCGCGCCCGCGCCGGGGGACTGGAGTCGCGGCTGGAGCAGGCGCAGGCGCGGGTGGCGGACATGGATTCCGAGCTGTCCAGCGCCCGCGCGAACCTGGAGCACGCCGAGCGCGCCAACGCGCAGATGCGCGGCTTCCTGGACGAGGCCCAGTCCAAGCTTTCCGGTGCCTTCACCGAGTTGGCCGGCAAGGTCTTCGAGGAGAAGGGCCAGCAGTTCGAGAAGAACATCCGCCACGCCACCGGGCAGTCGCGCAACGACATCGAGCAGCTGCTCAAGCCCTTCGCCGAGCGCATCAAGGACTTCCGCGAGCGGGTCGACACGCTGTACAGCGACGAGGCCAAGGAGCGCGCCCAGCTGGCCGGCGCGGTCAGCGAGCTCAAGGGGCTCAACCAGGACATGGCCGAGCAGGCGCTGGCGCTGACCCGCGCGCTGAAGGGCAACGCGAAGATCCGCGGCGACTGGGGCGAGCTGATGCTCGAGAACGTGCTGCGTGGCTCCGGGCTGGAGGAAGGCGTCCACTACGAGCGCCAGAAGTCGGCCCGCGATGACGAGGGCGCGCGCCTGCAGCCGGACATCGTGGTCAACCTGCCCGACGAGCGCTGCGTGGTGGTCGACAGCAAGGTCAACCTGATCGCCTGGCAGGAGGCGATGAACGCCGAGACCCCGGAGGCCCACGACGAAGCCCTGCGCCGCCACGCCGCCGGCCTGCGCCAGCACATGCGCGACCTGGGCGAGAAGAACTACCCGCGTGCCATCGGTGCCCATGCGTTGGAGGTGACCATCGCCTTCGTGCCGATCGAGGGGGCGCTGTCGGCGGCGCTGGGTGCCGACCCGCAGCTGCAGGGCGAGGCCTTCGACAAGCGCATCGTGTTCGCCTCGCCCAATACGCTGATGGCGCTGCTGAGGGTCATCGAGCGCCTGTGGACGCGTGACAAGGTGCAGCGCAAGGCGCTGGAAATCAGCGACAGCGGTGGCAAGGTGCTGGATGCACTGGTCGGGTTCCTGGCCGATTTCGAACAGGTCGGCCGGCGCCTGGACGATGCCGGGAAGGCCTATGCCAACGCCCGCAAGCGGCTGAGCGAGTCCAGCCAGGCGGTGATCCCGCGGGCCCGGCGGCTGGTGGAGCTGGGGGCCAGTGGGCGCCGCGCGCTGCCGGAGGAGCTGAAGCCCGAATCCGGCCTGGACGACGTGCTGGGCGGGACCGGCCCGGTCGGGAAACTGCTGGGCGCGGCCGTGGAAGGCGACGCGGACGCGGGCTGACCGGCGGGACTACAGGCCCGGCGGGATCGAGTCGGCGGGAATGGTCGGCGGCTCTTCCTCGAGCAGGTAGTCGGGCAGGCCGCTGTCGTCGTCGCCGCGGTCGCCGAAGATCTGGTACTGGCGCCGCTGCATCCAGGCGTCGCGAATGAGCGCGTAGTCGTCCGCCGCGCCCTCACGCAGGCTGTCGATCGCCATCAGCCGGGTCCGCAGGTCGACCAGCTGCAGGCCCTGGGTGCCCAGGCGGACCGCATCGTCGTCGATCTGCCGCACCGGCGACAGCGGCGCATCGCCGGCCAGGCCGAAGGCATCACGCACGGTACGCGGGCCGAACAGGGGCAGCTCCAGGTAGCGTGACTCGCGCCAGCCCCACACCCCGAGGGTCTGGCCGAAGTCCTCGCTGCGGTACGGCAGGCCGGCGTCGGTGGCCGGATCGAAGATGCCGCCCACGCCCAGGGTCGCATTGAGCACGAAGCGCCCCAGCGCCTGCCCGGCCTGGACCGGCCTGCCCTGCAACAGCGCGTTGAGCGCCGACACCGGCTGGCCGAGGTTGCTGAAGAAGTTGCGAACGCCGGTGCGCACCGGGGACGGCACCGCGGCTACATAGGCCTCGGCCGCCGGCTTGGCGATGTTGCGGTCCAGGGCGTTGTTGAAGCGGTGCATCCGCCGGTTGAAGCCTTCCCACGGGTCCTGCGGGTGGCTGCCGGGGGCACTGGCCGTGTCGGTGGCGACCGGGCCGTAGATGGCGTCGAAGTCCAGCTCGGCGTCGGTGGGGGCGAGGTCCGTCCCGGCGGTGGCCTCGTCGGCGGCGTGCTCCTCGAACGGCGCCGACGGCACGGGCTCCGGCGCCGGCTCGCGCACGCCGCCGCCATGGGAGCAGCCGGCCAGGACCAGCGCCGCCAGCACGGCAGGCAGCAGCAGGAAGCGGTAGCGGCGTTCAGCGCGGCGCGGATCGTTCATGGCCATGGCTCAGGAAAACCGCAGGCGGTCGTCGAGACGGTAGGCGTCGCGCAGTTCGGCCAGGCCGGCCGGCGTGCCTTCGACGGCCAGCCCTTCCGGGTGGCGGGCGGCCAGCTCGGCCAGCAGCGCGATGCCCGCGCTGTCGACCGTCTCGACCTGGTCCAGGCGCACGCGCGCCACGCCCGGCGCCTCACGCTCGAGCCGGCGCCACAGCGCGGGCACCGCCTCGCGGTCCAGGCGGCCATGGAACACCAGGGCGTCGCCCTCCCGCTGTACGTTCGCGTCCATGCGTTGCGGGCCTCAGTTGCCGGCCTGGAGGCGGCCGGCGCGCAGGTCCGCGGCCACCTGTGCGATCGAACCGCGGGTCAGCGGGCCGTCGAACTGGTTGCGGTAGGTCTGCACGAAGCTCACGCCCTCGACCATCACGTCGAAGACCTTCCACTGGCCGCCGTCCTGGCGCAGCAGGTAGTCGACCGGGATCGGCTCGCCACCGGTGCGCTCCAGCTCGGTCGCCACCCGCACCATGCGGCCGTCGCGCAGCGGGGTCTCGCCCTTCAGGCGCACGGTGAAATCGCTGTTGAAGTCCAGCAGCGAGTCGCCGTAGCGCGACATCAGGCTGCTGGCCAGCGCATCGGCGAAGGCGGCCACGTCGGCGTCGGAGGCGCCGCGACCGTGGCGGCCCAGGACCAGTCGCGCCGAGTAGTCGCGGTCGAACATCTGGTCGAACTCGGCGCTGATGAATGCACGCAGCTTGCCGCGGTCGGCGGTGAACTCGGCGCGCCGCTGCTGCAGCGTCGAGAGGATGCGGCTGAAGTTGTCCTGCACCAGCTTGCTCGGGGTGCCGGACTGCGCGGCCGCGGCCTGCGGTGCAGGCGCGGGGGCCGCGAGTGCGGGAACGGCAGCCAGCAACGCGGCGGTGGCCGCGGCGGCGAGCAGGGTACGGATGGCGGTGTTCATGGTTTCACTCCCTGGGGGCGGGTGTGGAGGTGTTGGCCTGCGGGGTTCATTCGCGCAGGTAATCGGGCAACTCGTCGGCCGGCGTGTCGTCGCCGGTCGTGGACGCGTCATTGTCGCCGCCGCCGCTGAACATGTACTTGCCCACCATCTGGATCAGGTCGACCGAGGACTGGGTCAGGAAGATCTCGTCGCCTTCGCGCAGCGGCTCGGGGTCGCCGCCCGGCTGCAGGCCGACGTAGCTCTCGCCGAGCAGGCCGGAGGTCAGGATCGCGGCGCTGGTGTCGGCGGGCAGGTCGGAGTAGCGGCTGTCGATGGCGAGGGTGACCACCGAATCCAGCTTCACCGGGTCCAGCCCGATGCCGGAAACGCGGCCGATGGTGACGCCGCCGACCTTGACCGGCGCGTTGGTGCGCAGCGGGCCCAGGTTGGTGAAGCGGGCGGTCACCTCGTAGCTGTCGCTGCCGAACCAGCCCAGCCGGCCGTTGGTGGAGCCCAGTGCCAGCACCAGCAGCGAGGCCAGGGCCAGCAGCAGGAAGGCACCTACGGCGAATTCGATACGCGGAGCGCGGGAGGCCATGGTCTATCTCACACGAACAGGAGGGCGGACATCACGAAGTTGAGCATCAGCACCAGCAGCGAGGCGTTGACCACCGCGCGGGTGGTCGCCACCGAGGTGCCCTCGATGGTCGGTTCGGCGTGGTAGCCGACGTACGCGGCGACCAGCGCCGCGACTGCGCCGAACACCGCGGACTTGATCATCGCCATGCCGAAGTCCTCGACCAGGTCCACGGCGTCGCGCAGCACCTGCCAGAACACCCCGCCGTCGATGCCGATCACGTGCACCGCCTGCAGGTAGCTGGCGCTGATGGCGAAGCTGATGAAGAAGCCGGTCAGCAGCGGCACGCACAGCACCGCCGCCCAGAACCGCGGAGCGACCGCGCGCCCGACCGGGTCGATGCCCATCAGTCCCAGCGCGGTGATCTGGTCGGTGGCGCGCATCAGCCCCAGCTCGGCGGCGATCGAGGACCCGGCGCGGCCGGTGAACAGCAGCGCGGTCAGCACCGGGCCCAGCTCGCGGTACAGGCCCAGGCCGAGGATCAGGCTGACCTGGCTGGTCGCGCCGTAGGTATCCAGGGCGCGGTAGGCCAGCAGGGTCAGCGACAGTCCGACGAAGGCACCGCCGACGGCGATGATCGGCAGCGAGCGCGCACCGATCTTGTAGATCTCGCGCACGAACTCCCGGAACAGGTCCGCGGTCGGGCGCGAGGCGCGCAGCACCGACAGGGTGAACAGCCCGGCACGGCCGACCGAGCGCACGGCGGAGGCGAAGGCCATCAGGCGGCCTCCACGTTGCGCGGGGCGGCGTCGAAGGGGATCGGGCCGTCCGGGTCGCCGTCCAGGAACTGCCGCACCAGCGGATCGGCGGTGGCCTGCAGCTCGCCGGGGGTGCCGGAGAACACGATCGAGCCGTTGGCGATCACGATCGCGTGGTCGGCCACCGGCAGGGTCTCGTGCACGTGGTGGGTGACCACGATGCTGGTCAGCCCGAGGGTGTCGTTGAGCCGGCGCACCAGCTCCATCACCACCCCGGAGGCGATCGGGTCCAGCCCGGTCAGCGGCTCGTCGTAGATCATCAGCGGCGGGTCCAGCGCCAGCGCACGCGCCAGTGCGACCCGGCGCGCCATGCCGCCGGACAGCTCGCGCGGGAAGGCATCGGCGGCCGCACGCAGGCCGACCGCGTTGAGCTTGAGTCGCACCAGCCGCTCGACCAGCGCGGCCGGCAGCTTCGTGTGCGCGCGCAGCGGCAGGCCGACGTTCTCGGCCGCGGTCAGGTCGGTCAGCAGGCCGTTGCCCTGCAGCATCACCCCGATGCGCTTGCGCAGCTCCAGCAGCTGGCGGGCGCGGGTGGGCATCGGCTGGCCGAACAGGCGCACCTGGCCGGCGACCGGCTCCAGCTCACCGGTCAGGGCCGCCAGCAGGGTGGACTTGCCGCTGCCCGACGGGCCCAGCACCGCGACCACCTGACCACGCGGCACCGACAGGTCGATGTCGCGCAGCACCGCCCGTCCGCCGCGGTCGAGGCGGACGCCGGTGAGTTCGACGATGGGGG
>JAEWFH010000040.1 GCA_023388955.1 Pseudomonadota bacterium | reverse complement strand
TCCAGATCAACGCCCAGGGCGAGATGGTCACCAACGCCGGCTACCCGGTGCAGCCCGGCCTGCAGTTCCCCGAGGGCGCGCAGAGCGTGACCATCGGCGCCGACGGCACCGTCAGCGTGCAGGTCGCCGGCCAGCCCGAGGCGATGCAGATCGGCGCCCTGACCATCGCCGACTTCATCAACCCCGCCGGCCTGCAGGCCAAGGGCGAGAACCTCTACGTTGAGACCGGCGCCAGTGGCCCCGCGCAGCTCGGCGCCCCGGGCGAGAACGGCGCCGGCCTGCTGGTGCAGGGCGCACTGGAGAGCTCCAACGTCAACGTGGTCGAGGAGCTGGTGTCGATGATCGAAACCCAGCGCGCCTACGAGACCAACGCCAAGGCGATCTCGACCACCGACCAGATGCTCGGCTTCCTGAACCAGAACCTGTGATGGCCATGAACGTTTCCTCTTTCCCGTCATCTCCGCGCACGCAAGAGCCGTCATCCCCGCGTACGCGGGGATCCAAGGACGTTGCCGTCCGCCGCGGAACGTCCATGGGTTCCCGCGTGCGCGGGAACGACAAGGCACTGGGTTCCCGCGTGCGCGGGAACGACAAGGCACTGGGTTCCCGCGTGCGCGGGAACGACGGGATGTGGCTGGCCGCCGCCTGTGCCGCCCTGCTCACACTCACCGGCTGCGCAAGCTTCGTCGGCGATGTCCGCCCGTTCGAGCCCTACGCACCGGTGGGCATGCATCCGGGCATGGACCCGGCTACGGCCGCTCTCGCCACTGCACCGGCCGGCTACGCCGCTCCGGCCACCCAGGCCGGCGGCTCGATCTACGCCAGCACCCAACACGCCGCGCCGCGCCCGATGTCGCTGTTCGAGGACAACAAGGCGCGCCACGTCGGCGACCTGCTGACCATCGTCCTGGTCGAGCGCACCTCCTCGTCCAGCCGCGCGCAGACCGCGGTGACCAAGGACAGCGGCTTCAGCCTGGGCGCGCCGATCATCGGCGGCCGCCCGGTGACCATGAACGGCACGCCGATCCTGCAGGCCGAGGTCGAGGCCGGCCGCGACTTCGCCGGCGCCGGCGACTCCACCCAGAGCAACCGCCTGGACGGCGAGATCACCGTGCAGGTGGTCCGCGAGCTGGGCAACGGCAACCTGCTGGTCAGCGGCCAGAAGCAGATGCGCCTGAACCAGGGCGACGAGCTGGTCCAGGTTCAAGGCATCGTGCGCACCGCCGATATCGGTCCCGACAACCGCATCACCTCCGATCGCGTCGGCAACGCCCAGATCGCCTATGGCGGCCGCGGCACGCTGGCGCGCTCGAACGCGATGGGCTGGCTGGGCCGCTTCTTCAACTCCGCCGCCTTCCCCTACTGAGGCCACCACCATGCACATCTTCCGGAGCCTGCTGGTCCTCGCCGCCCTGGTCCTTGCCAGCACGCCGGCGCACGCCGAGCGGATCAAGGACCTGGCCCAGGTGGAAGGCGTCCGCGGCAACCCGCTGGTCGGCTACGGCCTGGTGGTCGGGCTGGACGGCAGCGGCGACCGCACCAGCCAGACCCCGTTCACGGTGCAGAGCCTGAAGACCATGCTCGACCAGCTCGGCGTCAGCATTCCGCCGGGCGTCAATCCGCAGCTCAAGAACGTCGCCGCGGTGGCGATCCACGCCGAGCTTCCTCCCCACGCCAAGCCCGGCCAGCCGATCGACGTGACCGTGTCTTCGATCGGCAACGCCGGTTCGCTGCGCGGCGGCAGCCTGCTGATGGCGCCCCTCAAGGGCGCCGACGGGCAGGTCTACGCGATCGCCCAGGGCAGCCTGGTGGTGTCGGGCTTCGGCGCCTCCGGGCGTGACGGCTCGCGGATCTCGGTCAACGCCCCCAACACCGGGCGCATCCCCAACGGCGCCATCGTCGAGCGTGCGGTCGCCACCGGCATGCACGGTGCCGGCGGCGCGGGCGGCGTGGTCACCCTGAACCTGCACGAGTTCGACTTCACCACCGCCGCGCGCGTGGTGGAGGCCATCGACCGCGCCTTCGGCCCCGGCCATGCCCGCGCCATCGACGGCGTCACCATCGAGGTGGCCCCGCCGACGGGCGACCGGATCGGCTTCCTGGCCCGGCTGGAGTCGCTGGAGGTCAGCCCCGGCGCCGCCGCGGCCAAGGTCATCGTCAACTCGCGCACCGGCACCGTGGTCATGGGCGGCCAGGTCAGCGTACTGCCGGCGGCGGTCTCGCACGGCTCGCTGACGGTGTCGATCACCGAGAGCGCGGTGGTCAGCCAGCCCGGCGCCTTTGGCGGCGGCCAGACCGTGGTCGCCCCGCAATCGACCATCGAGGCCACCGAGACCGGCAGCGACCGCATGTTCCTGTTCGAGGGCGGCAGCTCGCTGGAGGCGATCGTCCGTGCGGTCAACGCCGTCGGCGCCGCCCCGGGCGACATCGTCGCCATCCTGGAAGCCCTCAAGCGTGCCGGCGCGCTGCGCGCCGAACTGGAAGTGATCTGACCCGACTGAGCCGCCCCCGCTGACCTGACCCGACCCCGCCATGTACCTGCCTTCCGCCACCGCCGTTTCCTTGCAGCAACCCGCCCAGGCCACCTCGCCGGACCGGGTGCGCACGGCCGCGCGCGAGCTGGAATCGCAGTTCGCGCGGATGATGATCAAGTCCATGCGCGCCACCAGCGGCGGCAACGCGATGTTCGGTGGCGACACCACCTACCGCGACATGTACGACCAGAAGCTGGCCGACCAGCTCACCAAGGGGCGTGGGCTTGGCCTGGCGCCGGTGATCGAGCGCCAGCTCAACCGCACGCTCAACCCCGACGGTGCCACCGGCAACGCGGCTTCCCTGTCGCTTCCCGGGCGCACCACCGCTGCGGGCCTGCCCCTGGGCGCCCAGCCCGTCGCCACCGCAATGGCACTGCCGGCCACCGGCATGGCGATGCCCGCCCGCAACCCGATGCTGATGAACCGCGGACTGATGCAGGACCTGCCGCTGGAAGCGCCGGGCCTGCAACTGGCGCGCACCGACAGCGGCACCTCGCTGCAGGCCACCGCGCCCGTTGCCGCCCCGTCCCTGCCCGAACCCGTCGCCCCCCGCCCCGCCCGGCTGGACGCCAGCAGCCCGGAGGCCTTCGTGAAGTCGATCTGGCCGGCCGCGCAGGAAACCGCGAAGGAACTCGGCGTCTCCGCCCGCGCCCTGGTCGCCCAGGCCGCGCTGGAGACCGGCTGGGGCCGCAAGCTGGTCGGCGGCAGCGACTCGCACAACCTGTTCGGCATCAAGGCCACCGGCGGCTGGCAGGGCGACAAGGTCCGCTCCGGCACCCACGAGTTCTACGCTGGCAAGCGCGTGGACATCCGCGACGACTTCCGCGCCTACGACTCGGTGCAGCAGAGCTTCGACGACTACGCGCAGCTGATGCGCAGCTCGCGCTACGCCGGGGCCCTGGCCGCCGGTGACGACCCGGCGCGCTTCGCCCGGGCGCTGCAGAAGGCCGGCTACGCCACCGATCCCTCCTACGCCGCCAAGATCACCTCCATTGCCAACGGCCCGACCCTGCGTCGTGCCCTGGAGTCGCTGCCCGCCGACGGGCTGCCGGCCGGGCGCATGGTGGCGATGGCCGGCACCCACGGCACACAGGGCTGACCATGAGTTCCCTGCTTTCCACTGGCAGCTCCGCCCTGCTCGCCTTCCAGCGGGCCCTGAACACCGTCGGCCACAACGTCGCCAACGCCAGCACGCCCGGCTACAGCCGCCAGCGCGTGGACCTGGAGGCGCGGATCGGGCAGAACACCGGTCCCGGGCAGTTCGGCGCCGGCGTCGACGTGGCCCGCCTGCAGCGCCTGGCCGATGGCCTGGTGCTCGGCCGCCAGCTCGACAGCAGCGGCGAGATGGGCCGGCTGCAGCAGCTGTCCGGGCTGGCCACCCGGCTGGACATGGCCGTGTCCGACAGCGTCAGCGGCCTGGCCGGCCCGTGGACGGAGTTCTTCGGCGCCGCCGAGGGCGTGACCGCCGAACCGACCTCGCCCGCCGCCCGCAACGCCCTGCTGTCGGCCGGCACCCAGCTGGCCACGCGCTGGAACCAGCTCGACGGCCAGCTCGGCCAGCTCGACGGCGAGGTCAACGACCGCCTGGTCGCCCAGGTCGCCACCGCCAACCGCCTGGCCGGGGAAATCGCCCACCTCAACCGCGACATCGCCGCCGCCGGCCCCAACGCCTCCCCGGACATGCTCGACCAGCGCGACCTGCGCCTGGGCGAGCTGGCCGGCCTGGTCGGCGTGGAGACCGTGGCCCAGGACGACGGCGCGGTGAACGTGTTCACCACTGGCGGCCAGGCCCTGGTGCTGGGTGCACGCGCGATGGAGCTGGGCACCACCCCGGACCCGTACCGCAGCGACCGCCTGCAGCTGTCGCTGCAGAACGCCTCCGGTGACTCGATGCCGCTGCGCTCGACCGTGGTATCGGGCGAGATCGGCGGCCTGCTGGAGTTCCGCGAGCGCGTGCTCGACCCCGCCCGCGCCGAGCTGGGCCGGCTGGCGGCAGGCTTCGCCGAGAGCTTCAACGCCACCCAGCGCGCCGGCGTGGACTACAACGGCAAGCCCGGCGCCGACCTGTTCCAGCTGCCCGCGCCGCAGGTGGACCGACATACCGGCAACACCGGCAACGCGACCCTGGCCACCCGCATCGGCGACACCGGCGCACTGACCGGCCAGGACCTGGTGCTGCGCTTCGAGGCCGGCAACTGGAGCGCGACCCGCGCCGACACCGGCCAGCCGGTGGCGCTCACCGGCGCCGGCACCGCCACCGAACCGCTGCGGGTCGACGGCGTGGAACTGGTGGTCGACGGCGCCCCGGCCGAAGGCGACCGCTTCTCCCTGCGCCCCACCGCCGGTGCCGCCGCCGGCATCCGCATGGTGCTGGAAGACCCCTACGCCATCGCCGCCGCGGCCCCGCTGGAAAGCAGCGCGGACAGCGGCAACCTCGGCAGCGCGGTTCCCGGTGCGAGCCGCATCACTGACCCCGCGGCCTTCGCGGGTTCGGCAGGCGCGCGCATCGAGTTCATCGATGCCGGCCAGTACACCATCGACGGTGGCGCGCCGATCGCCTGGGAGCCCGGCCAGCCGATCCGCGGCAATGGATGGGAGCTCGACCTGGGCGGCACCC
>JAEWFH010000023.1 GCA_023388955.1 Pseudomonadota bacterium | reverse complement strand
AGGCTGTGGCCGATGGTCTCGGCGGTAATGCCGGTGCCGTCGGAAACATAGAAAACCGGCCGTGTCTGGCTCATCCACCGCGCCCCGCGCTTGCCTGCCAAAAGGAAAACCCCTGCCGGATCAAGCTTGTGCAGCCCCGGCGCAGGGGCGATCATAGCGGTTTCGCCGCCCCGCCCGGCACCTGGCATCCCCGGAGAGCCCCGTTTTGAACCAGAACATCCTCTGGCTGCACGAGCTGCGCCTGAACGACCTTGCCCGCGTCGGCGGGAAGAACTCCTCGCTCGGCGAGATGATCGGCAACCTGGCCGGGCTGGGCGTTTCCGTGCCGGGCGGCTTCGCGACCACCGCGGAGGCGTTCCAGGACTTCATCGCCCACAACGACCTGCACCAGCGCATCTTCGACCGCCTGGCCAGCCTGGACGTCGAGGATGTCAATGCGCTGACGAAGGCCGGCGGCGAGATCCGCGGCTGGGTCATCGACGCGCCGCTGCAGCCGGAGCTGGACCGCGGGATCCGCGAGGCCTACCGCAAGCTCGCCGGCGAGAACGGCGGCGGCGACGTGGCCGTCGCGGTGCGCTCCTCGGCCACCGCCGAGGACCTGCCCGACGCGTCCTTCGCCGGCCAGCAGGAGACCTTCCTCAACGTCACCGGCGAGGACGACGTGGTCCTCAAGGTCAAGGAAGTCTTCGCCAGCCTCTACAACGACCGCGCGATCGCTTACCGCGTCCACCACGGCTTCAAGCACGAGGACGTGTTCCTGTCGGCCGGGGTGCAGCTGATGGTGCGCTCCGACGTCGGTGCTTCCGGCGTGCTGTTCACACTGGATACCGAGTCCGGCTTCCGCGACGTGGTGTTCATCACCTCGAGCTACGGGCTGGGCGAGATGGTCGTCCAGGGTGCGGTCAACCCGGACGAGTTCTACGTCTACAAGCCCACCCTGCGCGAAGGAAAGAAGGCGATCCTGCGCCGTTCGATCGGCGCCAAGCAGCTGCGCATGGTCTATTCCGATGCACCGGGCGAACGCGTGCGCACCGAGGACACTCCGGCGGACCTGCGCGGGAAGTTCTCGATCTCCGACGAGGACGTGCAGGAGCTGGCGAAGCAGGCGCTCATCATCGAGGAGCACTACGGCCGCCCGATGGACGTGGAGTGGGCGAAGGACGGCGTGTCCGGCAAGCTGTTCATCGTCCAGGCCCGTCCGGAGACGGTGAAGTCACGTGCCAAGGCCACCCAGATCGAGCGCTTCCACCTGGGCGAGCGTGGCCCGGTGGTCTGCGAGGGCCGTGCGATCGGCCAGAAGATCGGCAGCGGCGTGGCCCGCGTGGTCCGCTCGCTCGCCGACATGGAGCGCGTGCAGCCGGGCGACGTGCTGGTCGCCGACATGACCGACCCGGACTGGGAGCCGGTGATGAAGCGCGCCGCCGCCATCGTCACCAACCGCGGCGGGCGCACCTGCCACGCGGCGATCATCGCCCGCGAGCTGGGCGTGCCGGCCGTGGTCGGCACCGGCAACGCGCTGGACACGATCCAGGACGGCCAGCCGGTCACCGTGAGCTGCTCGGAGGGCGACACCGGTTTCATCTACTCGGGCGCCCTGCCGTTCGAGCGCACCACCGCCGACCTGGAGCACATGCCCCCGGCGCCGCTGAAGGTGATGATGAACGTCGCCAACCCCGAGCGCGCCTTCGACTTCGCCATGCTGCCCAACGCCGGCGTCGGCCTGGCACGGCTGGAGATGATCATCGCCAGCCACATCGGCGTGCATCCCAAGGCCCTGCTGGAATACGACCGCCAGGACGCGGACGTGCGCGCGCAGATCGACCGCAAGATCGCCGGCTACGCCGACCCGGTCGAGTTCTACGTCGGCCGGCTGGCCGAGGGCATCGCCACGATCGCCGCTTCGGTGAACCCGAACCCGGTGATCGTGCGCATGTCGGACTTCAAGTCCAACGAGTACGCCAACCTCGTCGGCGGCAGCCGCTACGAGCCGCACGAGGAGAACCCGATGATCGGGTTCCGTGGCGCCAGCCGCTATGTCGACCCCAGCTTCGCCGAGGCCTTCGCGCTGGAGTGCCAGGCCGTGCGCCGGGTGCGCGGCGAGATGGGCCTGTCCAACGTCTGGGTGATGATCCCGTTCGTGCGCACCCTGGACGAGGGCCGCAAGGTGGTCGAGGTGCTGCGCGCCAATGGCCTGGAACAGGGCAAGGACGGCCTGAAGATCATCATGATGTGCGAGGTCCCCTCCAACGCCCTGCTGGCCGAGGAGTTCCTGGAGATCTTCGACGGCTTCTCGATCGGCTCCAACGACCTGACCCAGCTCACCCTGGGCCTGGACCGCGACTCGGGCATCGTCGCCAAGCTGTTCGACGAGCGTGACCCGGCAGTCAAGAAGCTGCTGTCGATGGCCATCCAGACCGCGCGCGCCAAGGGCAAGTACGTCGGCATCTGCGGCCAGGGCCCCAGCGATCACCCCGACCTGGCCCAGTGGCTGATGGAACAGGGCATCGAGTCGGTCTCGCTCAACCCCGACACCGTCGTGGACACCTGGCTGCGGTTGGCGAAAGCCAAGGCCGCCAACGCCTGAGAACCAGGCTGTCCCCGGAACCGGCCGTATGGCGAACTCCCTTCTCCCGCTTGCGGGAGAGGGGGAAGGGGAAGGGGAAGTAAAGTGGGCATATGGACGCTATCAACGTTCCCGCCTCCTACGCCGTAATCGCGGCGATGATCACCCCGGCGTTCTTCCTGGCCGCCGTAGGCTCGCTGCTGATTTCCTCGAACAACCGGCTGGCCCGGGTGGTCGACCGCATGCGCATCGAGATCCAGCGCCTGCACGAAACCCATGACGACGCCAGGCCGGAGCTGAAGGCGCGGATCCTGATCCACCGGCGGCGCTCCTACCTGGTGCTGGCGGCACTGCGGCTTCTGTATGGCTCGCTCAGTGCGTTCGTCGGCACCAGCATCGCCATCGCGGTCGACGCGGCGGTGCTCGACAACCGCATGTTCTGGCTTCCGACCACGCTCACGATCATCGGGGTGCTACTGGTTTTCGCGGCCTCGTTGTGCCTCGGGCACGAAGCACGGCTGGGCGTGCGGACCCTGCATCGCGAACTCGAGAACGAGCTCGCGCTGGAGCGCCAGCGGCCCTGACTTCGCCTACCTCGCGGTCGCGTCAATCCCGCCCAGGCGGCCCATGAAGAAGCGGTAGTGCCGCAGCTCGGCGATCGAGTCGTGCACGTCGCTCAGTGCGGTGTGCGCGGCCTTCTTGCCGACCCCGGCCAGGATATCCGGCGCCCAGCGGCGGGCCAGCTCCTTGATCGTGCTGACGTCCAGGTTGCGGTAGTGGAAGTAGCGCTCCAGCTCCGGCATCAGCCGGTGCAGGAAGCGCCGGTCCTGGCAGATCGAGTTGCCGCAGATCGGCGAGACGCCCGCCGGCACCCACTGGCGCAGGAATTCCAGGGTGCGCGCCTCGGCCTCGGCCAGGGTGACGTCGGACTCGATCACCCGCAGCCACAGCCCCGACATGCGGTGCTGGTTGCGGTTCCACTCGTCCATCGCTTCCAGCCGCGCCAGCGGCTGCGAGATGGCCAGTTCCGGCCCCTCCGCCAGCACCTTCAGATCCTTGTCGGTCACCACCGTGGCGATCTCGATGATCTCGTCGGCGGTGGTGTCGAGCCCGGTCATCTCCAGGTCGATCCAGATCAGGTTCTCGGCACTCGCTTGGCTGGAAGGGGCGGTCATTCGTCTCGGGTCCGTGGAAGATGCCAGCATGATACGCGGCCCGCGTGCCGGGCCGGTGGCCAACACCGGCTGGCTACCCTTTCAGGGCGGCCCGTCCGCGCCGGGCGCGGAACCAGTCGCGCAAGCGCTCCCCGGCCTCCGTGCCCAGCACTCCGCCAGCCACCTCGACCCGGTGGTTGTGGCGCGGGTCGGCAAGCAGGTCGAATACGCTACCGGCCGCCCCGGTCTTGGGGTCGTGCGCGCCGAAGACCACCCGCGCCAGCCGCGCGTGCACCATCGCCATCGCGCACATGGCGCACGGCTCCAGCGTCACGTAGAGCGTGCAGCCGGTGAGGCGGTGGTTGCCCTGGCGGAACCCGCCCTGGCGCATGGCGACGATCTCGGCGTGCGCGGTCGGATCGTGCTCGGTGATGTTGCGGTTCCAGCCCTCGCCCAGCACCTGGCCTTCGGCGGAGACCAGCACCGCCCCGACCGGGATCTCGTCGTCCTCGCGCGCGCCCCGCGCCGCCAGCGCCAGGGCGTGGCGCATCCACCGTTCGTCGTCGTCCGGAACCATCCGTGCAGGATACCCCGCCGCCCGCCATCGCTTACCATCCGGTGCCATGGATACCCCCGACTCCCCCACCCTCCACGGCAACCGCACGGCCGCGGCGCACGCCGCCACCGTTGACGATTTCCGCCACAACCTCGCCTCGGTGAACGCGCGCATCGCCGCGGCCTGCGCCAGCGCCGGCCGTGATGCCTCCAGCGTGCGCCTGCTGCCGGTGAGCAAGACCGTCGACGAGGCGCGCCTGCGCCTGGCCTACCAGGCCGGCTGCCGCCAGCTCGGCGAGAACAAGGTCCAGGAAGCCGCCCACAAGGCCGAGGCCATGGCGGACCTGCCCGGCCTGCGCTGGTCGGTGATCGGCCATCTGCAGACCAACAAGGCGAAGGTCGTGGCCCGCTTTGCCGACGAGTTCCAGGCCCTGGACAGCCTGCGTGTGGCCGAGGTGCTCGACCGCCGCCTGCAGGGCGAGGGGCGCAGCCTGGACGTGTTCGTGCAGGTCAACACCTCGGGCGAGGAAAGCAAGTTCGGCCTGCCGCCGGAAGAGGTCCCGGCATTCGTGCGCCAGCTGCCCGCCTTCAGCGCGCTGCGGGTGCGCGGCCTCATGACCCTGGCGCTGTTCTCCGCCGATGCCGACCGGGTGCGGCCGTGCTTCGTGCGCCTGCGCGAGCTGCGCGAGCGCCTGCGCCAGGATGCCCCGGACGGCATCGCCATGGACGAGCTGTCGATGGGGATGTCGGGCGACTTCGAACTGGCGATCACCGAAGGTGCGACCGTCGTGCGCGTCGGCCAGGCGATCTTTGGGGCCCGGGCTACGCCGGACAGCAAGTACTGGCCGCCATCGCGGTAAGACCTGGCTTGGTGCGATACGCCGCGGGGCGGCTATCGCACCAAACCGGGGGCGCCGGGTGTCATTCCCACTCTATTGTAAACAAGACATTTTTATCTTTTATATTCAATGGCTTATTTTCCTGCTAATTGGTAATACCATGAAAAATACCATGCTCAGAAAAGGCTTAACAATATTTTGAAAAATTGCCTAC
>JAEWFH010000012.1 GCA_023388955.1 Pseudomonadota bacterium | reverse complement strand
GGGAACTGCACCTTGATGCGATGGTCGCGGTCGGTCTGCAGCGGGGCGCCGTCACTGACCACGATCGCGGACTGTGCGCCGTGCACGCTGGGCCGGGGATGCACGCGCAGGCCATGGCCATCGACCGTCACCGGTCGGAACGGCACCGCCAACGGCAGCGCCCTGAGCCTGGCCTCGTAGAAATCAACATCCGCGTTGGGCGGCCGTTCCGCCGACCCGGGATCCAGCGCGGCAGGCAGGGAAAGCGCGTCAGCTTCCACCAGCCCCAGCTGCTTTTCGACTTCCGCCCACACCTCGGCCCCGAGGTTGTTGCGGGCGCGGTGGTGCACCTGGATGCAGGCGAACTTTGCCCCGGCACCGGCGTAGGCGGGATGCTGGACCAGTTCGAACTGTCCGCCGGCAGCCGTCGCCCGCCAGCTTCCGGACGCATGGAGGGTCTCGCGCCCGGCCTGCACGGCCTCCAGCTGGCGCTCGACCCGCCGCTCGCCGGTGGCGCGGTCGGGCCACGCGTACGGGCCCGCGGGGTCCGCATCCTCGATGACCACCGGCCCGTCCGCCGCGTCGGCCACGTCCACAGGACGGGTATCGAGGGTGCGGTAGTCCCAGCTCGCCCGGCGCAGGCGCCCGGTCTGCCAGCGGCGGGCGTGTGACCACGTACCGAGGCTGTCCTCGCGCTCGGTGACGTCGCTGCGGTGGAAGCGCACCGGCCCGAGCGGCGCGAAGGCCCCGTTGTGGTCGGCCAGCACCAGGGTATGCGCGCCCAGGGCGTCGTCGCCCGGCGCCCCGGCATGCTCGAACCAGTAGAAGATCCCCTCCTCCGCCAGCAGCCGGTCGACGAAAGCCAGGTCAGACTCCTCGTACTGGGTCGCCAGGCTGCGCTTGCGGTAGACCGACGGGTCGGCAAGGTCCCAGCGCCAGGCCGGGACCAGCGCCCCCTGCCCGGCATGGTCGGCGAACACCGACTCGACGATCTCCATGACCGTCATGTCCTGGAACACGTAGCTGTCGACGCGGTGGCGCAGCAGCGCCAGCCAGGGCTCGATCACCAGTCGGTAGCGCGCCAGCCCACCGTTGCTGCCGATGCGCTCGAAGCAGGTGACGTGGCCGTGGAACGGACGCAGGCGGGTACGCGAGGCCGCGGTCAGAAGCTCCAGCAACACCGGCTGGCCGGGGAGTTCGGCCAGGTCGAGGTGGGCATCGACGGAAAGTGCGGTCAGTTCCAGCCGGTACCCGGCCGGTGCGCCGGGCGCGGGACCCAGTGCCTCGACGCCGTCCAGGCGCTCGGCCACCAGCACCTGCGGGCCGAGCGGCGTATGCAGCCGCAGCAGGCGGTCGTGCTGCCGGGGACCGGCGCCGAGCGCTGAAAGGACCGTGGCAAGGACATCCATGGCATCCGCCTCCGTGCGAATCCGTCGCGGCCTCCGTGGCCACCTCCGGGATGATAGCGTCAGTTGATCCGGTACTTGAAGCGGCCCTTGCTGTCAGCCGATGCCCTGATCCGGCGGATCGCACCACCCTCGGCCATGGTCGCCAGCACCGTTTCGGCGACCTCCGGCAACAGGGTGCCGCCGAGGATGTGGTCGACGTTGCGGGCACCCGAATCCACCTCGGTGCAGCGCGCCAGCACCGCCTCGACCAGGCCGGCGTTCCACTCGAAGGCCGCCTTGTGGTTGGCGCCCACGCGGTCCCGGATCCGGCCGAGCTTGAGCTCGATGATCCGGGCCAGCACGTCGTCGCTGATCGGGTAGTACGGCACCACCTTCATGCGCCCCAGGAAGGCCGGCTTGAACGTCTTCATCAGCACCGGACGCAGGGCCTCGGCCAGCGCATCGGCCGGCGGGATCTCTTCGGCCGGCTTGTTGAGGCAGGCCTGCATGATCTGCGGGCTGCCGATGTTGCTGGTGAGGATGATGAGGGTGTTGCGGAAGTCGATCTCACGGCCCTCGGCATCCTCCATCTGGCCCTTGTCGAAGACCTGGAAGAACATCTCCAGCACGTCCGGGTGGGCCTTCTCGACCTCGTCCAGCAGCACCACCGAGTACGGGTTGCGTCGCACCGCTTCGGTCAGCACGCCACCCTCGCCGTAGCCGACGTAGCCGGGAGGCGAGCCCTTGAGGCCGGACACGCTGTGCGGCTCCTGGTACTCGCTCATGTTGATGGTGACCAGCTTGCGCTCGCCGCCGTAGAGGATGTCGGCCAGCGCCAGCGCGGTCTCGGTCTTTCCCACGCCCGAGGGACCGACGAACAGGAAGACGCCGCGCGGCTTGTTGGGGTCTTCAAGTTTTGCCGAGGCCGTGCGCACGCGCTGGGCCACCGCCTCCAGCGCGTGGTCCTGGCCGATCACGCGCTCGGCCAGCAGCGGCGCGAGCTTGCGCACGGTACGGATCTCGTCCTTGACCATGCGGCCCAGCGGCACGCCGGTCCAGGCGCTGACGATCTCGGCGACGATGCTGCCGTCGACCTGCAGCGGCACCATCGGGGTCTCGCCCTGCAGCGCGCGCAGCTCGGCCAGCAGCAGGTCGAGTTCGGCCAGCTTCGGGCTGGTCGCGCGAGCGGCCTTCTTCGACTTGGCCGACTTCGGCTTGGCGACGACCGCGACGTCGCCGTCGACCGGCGTGGCGCCTTCGGCACCGGCTTCGGTCGACGCGGCGGCTTCGGCGTCACCGGCCTGTTCGAGCTCCGCGCGCAGCGCCTGGATCTTCCCGGCAATCTCGCTTTCGGCCTTCAGCCGCTTCTCGTTGTCGGCCAGCACGGCCTGCGCCTGTGTCTGCTGCGCCAGCAGTTCGGCCAGGCGCTCGTCATGGCTGGCGCCGCCGGCGGCCTCGCGGCGCAGCGCGGCGATTTCCGCGGCGAGGCGATCGAGGTGCTTGCGGGTGTCCTCGATGATCGCCGGGGTCGCGCTCTGGCCCAACGCGACCTTGGCGCAGGCGGTATCGAGCACGCTGACGGCCTTGTCCGGCAGCTGGCGGCCACTGATGTAACGGTGCGACAGGCGCACCGCCTCGGTGATCGCCTCGTCCATCACGCGGATGCCGAAGTGCTTCTCCATCAGCGGCACCATCCCGCGCAGCATCGCCGCGCACAGCACCTCGGACGGCTCCTCGACCTTGACCACCTGGAAGCGGCGGGCCAGCGCGGCGTCCTTCTCGAAGTACTTCTTGTACTCGCTCCAGGTGGTCGCGGCGATGGTGCGCAACTCGCCGCGCGCGAGCGCCGGCTTGAGCAGGTTGGCGGCGTCGTTCTGGCCGGCCTGGCCGCCGGCACCGATCATGGTGTGGGCCTCGTCAATGAACAGCACGATCGGGTGCGGGCTCTTCTTGACCTCGTCGATCACGCCCTTGAGGCGGTTCTCGAACTCGCCCTTGACGCTCGCGCCGGCCTGCAGCAGGCCGAGGTCGAGCACGTGCAGTTCGACCGCCTTGAGCACGTCGGGCACGTCGCCTTCGGCAATCCGCGCGGCCAGTCCTTCGACCACCGCGGTCTTGCCGACGCCGGCCTCGCCGGTGAGGATCGGGTTGTTCTGCCGGCGCCGCAGCAGAATGTCGATCATCTGCCGGATCTCGGCGTCGCGGCCGACCACCGGGTCGACGTGGCCGTCGCGGGCGCGCTGGGTGAGATTGGTCGTGTACTGGTCCAGCGCCGGGGTCTTCGACAGGCCCGGGTCGACCGGCACCTGCCCGTCTTCGCCCCCGCTCCCGCCCACGGGCGCATCGGCGAAGCGGACTCCGGCTGCCTCGCTGGAACCGTCGGTCAGCCTGGCGAAGTTGTGCTTGAGCTCGTCGCGCTTGATCTTCACGAACCGGGCCGAACCACGGTAGGCCAGTTGCGACAGCGCCGGCTCCGTCAGCAGTGCCAGCAGCAGGTGGCCGCTGCGGATGCGGGTGGTATGCGCGTCCAGCGAGGCCAGCAGCCAGGCGTGCTCGAACAGCGTCGGCAGGTGCGGGGAGAACACCGGCGTGCGGCTGTTGCCGGTCCTGAACCGGCCCAGCTCGTTCTCCAGGTCGCGGCGCAACGCCTCAACCGGGATCCCGCTCCGGGATGCCACCAGTGCGAAGTCCCCGCGCGGATCCTCCAGCAGGGCCAGGAACAGGTGCTCCAGGTCGACCTCGTAATGCCCGCGCGCCATGCACAGGTTGGCGGCGCGCTCGGCGGCCTGGCGGCAGGGGTCGTTGAGCTTCCCGATCAGGGTCTTGAGGTTGCTGCTCATGTGCATTCCTTGCAGTGGTGCGTGATCGTCAATGAAGGGTGTTGAGGAGGTAGCCGGTATCCGAACGGGGGGCTGTCGCCGGTTGCGAGCACAGGTAGCTGTCGAACCCCAGGCGGGCCCCGCCCCCAGGCCCCAGGGCCACGCCCCGCACGTCGTCGGCGCGCAGCACCAGCCGCACCTCGTACTCCAGCGTCGAGCCGGTCAGCAGGGTCAGCCACTTCGCCAGTGCCGCGGCACCCTCCCCGCCTGGAAGCAGGTCGTCGAAGGCCTTGCGGTCCAGCGGCCCAATCCACAGCCGCATGCGCAGGTCGCGCTGCCACACCCGCTCGCCGGCCAGTGCGGTACTGCCCAACGCGGCGTTGCCCATGCCCAGCCGGGTGCGCTGTTGCCCGGGCACGGGATACCAGGCGCCGACGAACTGCTCGACCCGCAACGGCACCCGGAAGTAGCCGCCCAGCACCTGCTGCAGGGTCCGCGCAGAGACCGGCTTCTGGCGGATGAGTCCCGCGTAGTGGGCGATGGCCTGGTCGAACACGGCGCCCTCGCCGTCGTGCATGCGTCCGCGCAGCGACTTCATCCCCAGCCCGGACAGCGACAGCACCAGCGGCAGGAAGCGTTCCTCGCGGTCCAGTTCGTACTGGAAGCCGAGCCGGTAGCGCTTCCAGGCGGCGTAGTGCAGCGCGACCGCACGGTTGCTGAAGATGTCCAGGAACGCCCGCGCGGCGCGGTCGCGGCCGTAGGTCTCGCGCTCGTTCAGCGCCTCGGTGTAGTGCAGCGGCAGGGCGCCGTGCGTCCCCAGCAGCCCCATGAAGGCCGGGGTCAGGTGGACCTCGCCGAGCTCCTCCATGGTCACCGCGTGCTCCACTGCGGCGTCGCGGTCGAGCACGGTGCCATCGCTGGAATGGGCCACCACCGCCTCGATCTCCGCCGGGGAGAAGCCCAGCGCCATCGAGTTGCGGAAGCGGATCCGGCGCGCGACCACCTCGCCGGCCGGCACGCCCTGGCGGGCGAACAGGCGCTCCAGCACCCGCATCGCCTGGAAGAACCCGAAGCGCTGCGGGGCCGAAAGCAGCTGCTGGGCTATGCCAGGATCGAGTCGCCGCTGCGGGGTTCGCATCGGAGCAGCTCCTCACCGCTGTGGGCCGACAACAGCACCAGCCGGGTGAAGCTGTTGGCGTGCACGTACAGGCCGAAGAAGTGGTCGAGCACGCGGGCAAACGCCGCGATGCCATGGCCGACGAAGGCGGCCTCGTCCAGGGTCAACCGGATCTCGATGCCGCGCACCACGCTGGCAAAGGTGCGGCCCGGGAGCCAGGCACTGGTGGGAACGTGCTCGATGTCCACCAGTCCCTCGATCTGCCGCCGGGACACGCTGCTGCGCGTGAGGTCGTACAGGCGCAGCATCTCCTTGAGCGCGGGCAGGCCCTCCCGGGTCAGCGACAGGTGGTTGAGCGAGAGGTGCGATACCAGCCGCCACTGGGCACCGCGGCCGCGTTCGAACCGGCGCGGCGGCGTCGGTTTGCGCAGCAGCGAGATCACCCGCGCCGGCCCGCCGCCCTCCATCGTCAGGTCGCCGCCCTGCACGCCGTAGGCCAGTTGCGCCGGCAGGTCGCGGTTGCTGCAGGTCAGCTCCAGGCTGACCACGTCGGTCTGCGGCTGCACCGGGTTGAAGTCCAGGTCGACGAAGGACAGCCCGGTCTCGAAGCCGGGGCTGCTGCGGGCCACCTGTTCGTCACGGTGGGCGAGCCAGTAATGGCCGGTGTCGTCTGGCGTTTCGCCGTGGTGCAGCGCATAGAACGGCCGGAACTCGGTGACCTGCTCGCCGCGCGGCCCCTGCCGGATGCGCCGGACCGAGTCGATCGACACGACCTCGTAGGCGAAGGCGCGCCGCGCGTCGGCGACCACGGGATAGGACGTACTGCGGTGGTGCACGCGGATCGGCTCGCCATGCTGCGCGAACAGGTTCACCACCGGCGTGCAGCCGAGCCGGAAATTGTCGGCGCCCACGCCCTCCAGCAGGCGCATCGCCGGGGCATCGGGGGGCTGGGCGCGCAGGATGAAGTGGATGGTGAAACGCGCACCGGCCAGTCCGCGCAGCGGGCGCAGGTCGAGATCGAAGAAACCGAACTTCTCCGGGAACGCGAACAGCTCGGTGAGCAGGCGGTAGGCCGGCTGGGAGCGCTCGTCGAGCCCGACCAGCGCCTCGTCCTCGCCGAAGCCGACCTGCTCCAGCGGCACCGCGTCGAGACGGGTCCAGCGCCCGCTTCCGGCCGGCTCGACGTAGGCCGCATGGATCCCGCACGCGAGCACGTCCCGCAGCGCGGCACGGACGGAGTCCTCGCCATCGGTGAACACCCGCAGCTGCTCGACCCCCAGCCCATCGACGCCCGCGCATTCGCCCAGCAGCTCCAGCGTCAGCGACAGCTGCCCGCCACTGCCCTGGGGCAACGTGGTCGCCAGGGGCGCGGCCGCGACGGCGGCAAAACCCGCGGCAGCGACCCGGACCGGTGCCAGCACCACCTCGTAGGCGGTGCGGAAGCGGCACGGCACCCCCCGCACCGGCCGCGAGTGCAACAGGGTGTGGCGGGGCACGGCCACCGGAGCGGTGAGCTTGGCCAGTGCGCCGCCCATGTCGAAGCAGGCGATGGAGCAGGAAGGAAACGGGCGCAGGTAGTGCGGGTACAGCACTTCCAGCAACGCCTCGGTGAACTCGGGGTAGTCGTCCTCGATCTTCTTGCTGACCCGGGCGCTGAGCAGCGCAAACGACTCGATGAGCCGCTCCACGTGCGGGTCCTGGCTGCCGTCGGAGGACAGCAGCAGGCGGCTGGCGATCTTCGGGTACTGGCCGGCGAACTCGCGGCCGTAGCTGCGCAGCCAGGCCAGTTCGCGCTCGTAGTACGGCAGCAGGTCTTCCATGGACCGCTCAGGCCGCCGCCGCGCGGCGCAACCTGCTCACCGAGTACTGCAGGGTGTTGGGCTGGAGCATCGCATCGAAGCTCACCGGCTCGCGGGCCGGGTGCAGGTCGAGCAAGGCATGGATGGTGAAGTGCAGCGCGCCGGGCCCGCGGCCGCTGCCTTCCAGCGCCACCTGCACGTTGTGCAGGCGCGGCTCGTGGCGCGCGATCGACTGCTCCAGCGAGCGGCAGATCGCCGCCCGGTGGTGGCCGTTGGCCAGGCTCAGGCCGGAAAAATCACCCAGCCCGTAGGTCATCATCGAGCGGCGGCAATTCGGGAACGCCTCCAGCTCGTCCTCGCTGAAGGCCGAGCGGCTGTTGAGCAGGCCCTCCAGGTCGCGTGCGACCGACTCCTTGTACTGCTCCAGCGAGACCGACTTGAACACGCCGCCGGCCGCGGCACGCGGGGCCTCGTCGAACAGCTTGTCGAGCAGGCTGGGCTCGAATCCCTTCATCTTCCCGTCCGCGCGGGCACGCGCCCGTACTGCAAGACGGTGGCGACCCTGGGGGCCGCCACCGAACGACACATCAGGAGACCGTGTAGGTCGGCTTGTTGTTGGTGTTGCTCCACTGGGCAACGGTCTTGCCACCGGTGCCGCCGCCCTGCTTCTGCTGGGTGTACGACCACTTGATCGCACCGAAGCTCAGCTGGACGTTCTCCGACGGCATGCCGTCATGGCCCATGGTGGTGGCCACGCGGTGCACCAGCACGTTCAGCAGCTCGATCGTGTAGTAGTTGATCGCGTTGCCGTCCTTGTCGGCGCGCATGAACTCGATGCGTGCCTTGGGGAAAGTGGTGCCGTTGGCGCAGGCCTGGAACAGCGCGGTGGAGGCGAGGTCGATGCGCTTGTTCAGCTCGATCGGGGCCATCTCCACGCGTGCGGCGGTGGTGCCACCGGCGCTGGAGGCGGTTGCCGACCGCGGCTGCAGGACGTCCTGGTTGAAGGACTCGATCTCGATCCAGTCCTTGTGTTCGGCGTCCTTCGACTCACCCTTGATGGTGTCGATGCTCAGAAAGGCGTGTTGCATGATCTGGTTTCCTTTGTTCCGTTCTTCCATGAGGTAGGTACCGGGCGGGCCCGGTGCGGGTTACAGCCGACCACTTGTAGGAAGGCGTGCCGCGGTCAGGACTTCATGCCGGCAGGCAGCTCCGCCACCAGCCGCAGCGACACCGACAGCTCGTCGAGCTGGAAATGCGGTCGCAGGAACGACACGGCGCGGTACACGCCGGGCCTGCCGGGAACCTCCGACACCTGGACCGAAGCCTCTCGCAGCGGGAATTGCGCCTTCGCTTCCTGCGTGGCGTTGTCATCGAGCAGCACGTACTGCGCGATCCACCGGTTGAGGAAATCCTCGACGTTGCCCGCCGAGGCAAAGCTGCCGATCTTCTCGCGCATCATCGCCTTCAGGTAATGGGCTACGCGGGAGACGGCAAAAATGTATTGCAGCTGGGCCGACAGCGAGGCATTGGCGTTGGCCGCGTCGCTGTTGTACTTTTTCGGCTTCTGCGCCGACTGGGCGCCGAAGAAGGCGGCGTAGTCGGTGTTCTTGCAATGGACCAGGGGAATGAAGCCCAGGTCCGAGAGTTCCTTCTCGCGACGGTCGGTGATGGCGACCTCGGTCGGGCACTTGAGCGCGACCTCGCCGTCGTCGGTACGGAAGGTATGGGTCGGCAGTTCCTCGACCAGGCCACCGCCTTCCACGCCGCGGATCGCCGCGCACCAGCCATAGTCCTCGAAGGCACGGGTCAGGCGAGCGCCGAAGGCGTAGGCGGTGTTGCACCACAGGTAACGGGAATGGTCGGCGCCGTCGACCTCCTCCACGAAATTGAAGCCCTCCACCGTCGTGCCTTCCTTGGGGTCGTACGGCAGCCGGCCCAGGAAGCGCGGCAGGGTGAGGCCGACGTAGCGGCTGTCCTCGGAGTCACGGAAGGACTTCCACTTCGCGTACTCGACGGTGTCGAACACCTTGGCCAGGTCGCGCGGCTTGCCCAGTTCGGTGAAGCTCTCCACGCCGAACATCTCCTCGGAGGCGGCGGAGATGAACGGTGCGTGCGCGGCGGCCGCCACGTGCGACATCTGCTCGATGAAATACATGTCCTGCGGCTGGCGGCCGATCTGGTAATCGCCGATCAACGCACCGAAGGGTGCGCCACCGAAGGTGCCGAACTCCTCCTCGTAGACCTTCTTGAACAGCGCGCTCTGGTCGAAGTCGATCGCCGACTTGAAGTCCTTGACCACGTCCGCCTTGGGCGCGTTGAGCACCTTGATCTTGAGCAGCGCGCCGGTGGAGGTCTGGCCGCAGAGGTAATGCAGGCCGCGCCAGGTGCTTTCGAGCTCCTGGAACTGCGGGGCGTGCATGATCGCGCTCAGCTGCCCGGAGATCATCCGGTCCAGCTCCGCGACGCGCGCATCCAGCGCCAGGTTGAGGTTCTCCGACACCACCACGGTGCCGTCGAGCACCTCGCGTGCCAGCTCGGAGATGATGTCGCGTGCACGACGATGCTCGGCGTCCGAACGGGCCACCTTGCTCTGCTCGACGATCTGGTCGAGCAGGCCTGGGGTTGCGGCCTGGGCGGCCTGGGCAGTGGGGGCGAGTGCCTCTGCGTTCATGGCTTACTCCTGTCCTTCCGGCTGTTCCGCACCCAGCTGCCGGAGCTGCTCGGTGTTGGCGAGTACGTCGTTGAGCAGGTCTTCGAGCTTCTCGTTGCCGGCCACCTTGTTGCGCAGGTCGGCCAGCCGGGAGCGGGCTTCCAGCAGCTTGCGCAGCGGTTCGACCTGCTCCACCACCGCCTCGGGCCGGAAGTCGTCGA
Source organism: Pseudomonadota bacterium (assembly GCA_023388955.1). Lineage (GTDB taxonomy): Bacteria > Pseudomonadota > Gammaproteobacteria > Xanthomonadales > Xanthomonadaceae > Novilysobacter. Next base: position 23,722 of record JAEWFH010000012.1, on the reverse strand, counting down.
TCGAGTTGAACTTGAGCTCGACGGCAAACTCGCCGCCCTCCTCGCTGATGGCGTTGGGCACGCGGAACTGCGCACGCGGCGCCATGCCCTCCATCACCTCGTCGAAGTTGTCCAGGTCGACGTTGACGAACTTGCGGTCCTTCAGCCGGGGCAGCGGCTGCTCCGGCTGGCCGCTGAAGTCGCCCAGCACGCCGACGACGAAGGGAATCTCCTTCTGCTCGATGGCATCGCCCTTCTCGACGTCGTAGGTCAGCTGGACACGCGGGGGACGCACCTTCTGCAGGCGCTTCTGGACCGATTCTTTCTTGGACATCTCATCGTCTCCCTGACGAGAAAGCGGGGGGTCGGGCTAGCCGCCGATGCCACCGAACGGATTTGCGATCTTTCCGTCCGAACCCTGCGCGGGCGCGGTGGTGGCGGCCGGGGCCGGTGCGCGGCGCGCCGGGGCGGCGCTGCGGCGGACCTGGCGCCGGGGCTTTTCGGCTTCCGGGTCGGCCAGGATGTCCGCGCCCATCGTGGCGCGCATGGTCGCGGCCAGGCGGCCGGCTTCGGCCCGGGCGGACTCGGAGGCGATCGCGCCGTTGCCCTGCAGCCGCTGCAGCGACTGCGCGGCCACGCGCAGGCCGGCCACCGTCAGCACGCTGTCGGCAACGGGATCGGCGGCATCCCGCTGCAGGACCTCCTCGGCGGCGACGATGGCGTGGCCGTAGTTGCCGGCGTCAAAGTGCAGCTGGGCCATGCGGACCCAGGGCTCCTTGCGCAGCGGATCGGCGCGCGCGGCGTCATTGAATGCGAGGACGGCAGCCTCGATCCGGCCCACGCCAACCTCGGCCTCGGCACGGTCCATCAGCTCGGCGAACGGGGGAACTTCGCGCTTGCCACCGGTCGTGCTGCAGGCGGCCAGCACGGCCACCAGCACGATGGTCGCGAGGGAACGGCAGACGGATTCCGGGCGGAATGCGGGCATCGGGTCACTCTCCTTGTGGGCGCGCATGGTGCGATGCGGCCAATCCTTTGGTCTTGCGTTGCCCCCGCCGGAACCGGCGGGGCGGGCGTGCACCGGGCGACAGATATAGTAGCCTTGCCTGCCCCAAGTCAACCCGCGATGTACGCGCGATGGCTTCCGGGAAAGCGACGACGGAGTGGAAACGATGGAGCGATTCACCAGGGAAGGTGCGGCCGCGCGAGGCCGTCCCGCCGTTGGCATGCTGCGGCGCGGCCTGCTGGGCGCGCTGGCCTGCGCCATGCTCGCCGCCTGTGCCGGCAGCGGCGTGCGACAGGCGGTGGATTCGACACTGCAGCGGGTTGGCCTGCAGGCGCAGGAACCACAGCCCCGCCAGGTCCGCCTGCGCCTGCATGCGGGCGACAACCTCAACGCCGGCACCGATGCCCGGGCCCTTTCCCTGGTCGTGCGCGTCTACCAGTTGCGTGACCGGACCCGGTTCGAGCAGGCACCGTTCGAGGTCTTCGTCGACGAGCAGCGCGAGATCGACATGCTCGGCGGCGACGTGCTGGCGGTCACCGAGTTCCTGCTCGCGCCCGGCCAGCGCCACGAGGTGCTCGAGCAGCTTCCCGCCGAGGGCCGGCACCTGGGCGTGGTCGCGCTGTTCCGGCAGCCCGCACCGGTGCGCTGGCGACTGGTCTTCGACCCCGCCGCGGCGGAGGCCGGTGGCATCACCGTCGGCCTGCATGCGTGCGCGATGACCACGCCCTCCGTCACCGCCCTGCAGACCGCGCTGGCCGGCGAGGCGCACAGCCTGTCGGGCAGCCGTTGCAGCAGTCCGGCGGGTTGAGCCCGCCCACTTTGCGATATCCTGCCGGCTGGCGGCATGTACGCGGCCACGGATGGCGAACGATCCAGGGATGAGGAACACATGAGCCGGATGTCGAAGGTTCTTTGGGGCGAAGGTCTGTTCCTGCGCCCGCAGCACTTCCAGCGCCAGGACGCCTACCACGAGGCCCGGCTGCAGGCCGTGGCCGGCGCGTTGCACCCTTATGCGTGGGGCGTGCGCGAGGCGGTGTTCGATCCCGGGTCGCTGGCCTCCGGCGTGCTGCGGATGCAGCGGCTGTCGCTGGTCTTCCCCGACGGCGAGCCGTACGACGCCCCCGGCGCCGACACCCTCCCCGACCCGCTGGTCCTGGAGCATCTGCCAGCGGGCGTGCAGTCCACCACCGTCCACCTGGCCTGGCCGCTGCTGCGCGAGCAGGGGGGCAACTGTGGTGCGGACGAGGGCCGCGGTGCCCGCTACCGGCAAACCAGCCAGCCAGCCGCCGATCTCTACACCGAGGCCGGCGAGGCCGAGCTTGCCGTGCTGAGCAAGAGCGTGCGGCTGCTGACCGACGACGAGCCGCGCGATGCCTGTGCCAGCCTGCCGGTGCTGCGCGTGCGGCGTACCGCGACCGGCGGCTTCGAGGTCGACCCCGATTTCCTGCCGCCAGCACTCGCCCTGCAGGCACTGCCACCCCTGCAGGCACGCCTGCGGCGCCTGCTCGACGCGCTGCAGGCCAAGACCGCGGCCCTGTACGGGCACCACCGCGAACCCTCGCAGTCGGTGGTCGAGTTCCGCTCCGGCGACATCGCCTCGTTCTGGCTGCTGCACACGGTCAACGCCGGGTTCGCGGCGCTGGGCCACCTGCACCAGCACCCCGGCCTGCATCCCGAACGCCTGCACCAGGAGCTGCTGCGACTGGCCGGCGGCCTGCTGACCTTCTCGCGCGGGCACACCCTGGCCGACCTGCCCCCCTACCGGCACGCGGAGCCGGCGGCAGGGTTCGACCCGCTGTTCGCGATCATCCGCGAACTTCTCGACACCGTGATCTCCGCACGCTACACCCGCATTCCACTGGAAGAGACCAAGCCGTCCTTCCACCTGGGCCGGCTCGATGCCCATGGCGTGGACGGGGATGCGGCGCTGTACCTGGCGGTCGGCGCGGACCTGCCGGCCAACGAGCTGGTGCAGACCGTTCCGGTGCGCTTCAAGACCGGCGCCCCGGACGATGTCGAGAAGTGCGTGCTGTCCGCGCTGCCCGGCCTGAAGCTGGTCCACGCCGCCCAGGTACCGGCCGCGATCCCGGTGCGCCCGGGGTGCCAGTACTTCGCCATCGAGCCACGAGGCCCCCTGTACGAGCGGCTGCTCAAGGCCGGTTCGCTGAGCGTCTACGTACCCTCGGGCATCCGCGAGCTGCAGCTCGAACTCATCGCATTGACCTCGTAAGCACCGCCTACGGCAGGACGCCATGGACTACCGCAACCCCCCGATTCCCTCGCCGATTCCTTCGCTCGACCCCGCCCGGGCCGCCCCGGCTCCTGCGGCGGGCAGCGGCGCACGCAGTCTGCTGGATCTGATGTCGGACGGTTTCCACCTGCTGATGCTGCTCAAGCGCGGGCGCCTGCCAGGCGATGCCGAGGCGTTCGTCGCGCAAGTGCAGCGCTTGCTGGAAGAAGTCGAGCGCGGTGCCCACCGGCTCGGGATCGCCGCCGAGGACGTGTACGCGGCACGCTACGCGTTCTGCGCCGCCATCGACGAGGCCATGCTCGGCCAGCCTTCCGCGCTGCGCGAACAGTGGGAACGCAATCCGCTGCAGCTGCGCCTGTTCGGCGAGCACCTGGCTGGCGAACACTTCTTCGACCGCCTGGAGGAGCTGCGTGCACAGGGGGCACCGCGGCTGCCGTCGCTGGAGGTCTGCCACTACGTCCTGCTGCTGGGCTTCGAGGGCAAGTACCGGCTGGAAGGGCCGGAAAAGCTCGGCTACCTGGTCGCCCGGCTCGGTGACGAGATCACCTACCTCAAGGGCAAGCGCGCCGCCTTCGCACCACACTGGCTGCCGCCGGACCGGGTCACGCATGCGCTGCGGCGGGTGGTGCCGCTGTGGGCACCGGCGGCGATGCTGGCCGTGGTCGGGCTGGTGGGCTGGTTCGGCCTGGGCGCGGTGCTGGCCGGGGAAACCGAACGGGAGCTGGCAGCGTACGAGGACGTGGTGCAGATGCCGGGGAAGACGGCGCACCTGACCATCACCCTGCCCTGATCGGTCCGGCGCAGTACGCCGCCGGTGGCGGCTGTTGCGCCCTGCTTGCCTGGATGGAACGTGGTCGTCAGCGCTCCAGGATGGCGACCACGCCCATGCCGCCGGCGGTGCAGATCGACACCAGGCAGCGTCCGCCGCCACGGGCCTTCAGCTCCTTCGCCGCGCTGGCAACGATCCGCGCGCCGGTCGCCGCGAACGGGTGCCCGGTCGCCAGCGAAGAGCCATTGGGATTGATCTTCGAAGGATCGATGCGCCCCAGCGGCTGCTCCAGGCCCAGGCGGGTGCGGCAGTACTCCTCGCTCTCCCAGGCCCGCAGCGTGCACAGCACCTGGGCGGCGAAGGCCTCGTGGATCTCGTAGAAGTCGAAGTCCTGCAGGCTCAGGCCGTTGCGTGCCAGCATCTGCGGCACGGCCACGGTAGGCGCCATCAGCAGCCCCTCGCCGTGGACGAAGTCGACCGCGGCCACGTGCACGTCGCGCAGGTGGCACAGCACCTCGTGGCCATGCTCGGCGGCCCACTCGTCGGAGGCCAGCAGGCAGGCGGCGGCGCCGTCGGTCAGCGGGGTGGAGTTGCCGGCGGTGAGAGTGCCGCGGCCGGACACACGGTCGAAAGCGGGCTTCAGGGTGGCCAGCTTTTCCAGCGTGCTGTCCGGGCGCAGGACGTTGTCGCGCGACACGCCCCGGAAGCTCACCACCAGGTCGTCGAAGAAACCGCGCTCGTAGGCCGCGGCCAGCTTCTGGTGCGAGGACAGCGCCCACTCGTCCTGCGAGTCGCGGCCGATGTTCCACTGCTTGGCCATGTCCTCGCAGTGCTCGCCCATCGACTTGCCGGTGCGCGGCTCGGCCACGCCGGGGAACTCGGGCTTGAGCTCGGACAGGCCGAAGCCGCGGAACTGGGCAAGCTTGCCCTTCGGGTCCCTGGCCGCGTTGGCGGCCAGCAGGCGCCGGCGCAGCTCCTTGCCATAGACGATGGGCACGTCCGAGGTGGTGTCGCTGCCGCCGCCGATGCCGGCCTCGATCTGCCCGGTGGCGATCTTGGTGGCCACCGTGTTGATGGTGTCCAGCGAGGTGCCGCACGCGCGCTGCAGGGTGATGCCCGGGGTCAGTGGCGACAGGCCGGACGACAGCGCGGCCTCGCGGCCCAGGTTCCAGTCCGAGGAGTGCTTGATCACCGCGCCCATGGCCACTTCGCCGAGCACTTGGCCGTGCAGGCCGAACTTCTCCACCAGCGCGCCCAGCGTGCGTACCGACATGCCGAGGTTTCCGACGTCCGCATAGGCGGTGTTCTGTCGGCAGAACGGGATTCGCACGCCGCCAAGGATGGCTACGGGGCGGACTGGACGCATCGGGTCACCTCGCCGGAGCAGGCATAATGGCCCGAGTGTAGCGCCGCCCCTTTGCGTCACCAAACGCCAGCGTACCGTTCGCTTCAGGACCCCATGCCCGCATCCCAGAATCCCCCGTCCGCGGCTACCCCGCGGGTCCTCGGCGCACTGGCGCTGGAACTGACCGGCCTGTCCCCGGTGGGGCGCGACGCCCTGGCCCGGACCGAGGTGGAAACCCTCGCCGGGCTGGTCGCCCGCGACCTGGCCCGGCTCGCCCCGGATGCTGCGGCGCTGGACCTGGTCACCGTCGGCGCGCACTACGACCCGATCGAACTGCTGCGCCCGGCCTGGCCGCTGCATGCCGAGCTCGACCAGCTCGCCGCACGTGCCCCGCGCAGTGGCATCGCGCACGGCCAGGGCCGGGTGATCGCCTTCGGCAGCCACGAGGGCCGGCTTCCGGGCGCGCTGACGCCGTCGTCCGAACATGCCGGCGGGCCGCTGCGGCTGGTCCCGTTCGTGCTGTCGGGTCCGGAGGAGGCCAGCGCGCGCGTGTCGGCCACCTTCGAGGCCGACCTGCTGGAGACCGGCATGGCCGCCGCCGGCACTGCGCTGGCCGCACAGGACGCCTTCGGACTGCGCATCGAGCACGCCCGCTACATGACCGTGCACGACCTGCTGGCGATGACCGCGATGCAGTACGACCACGCCGGCCTCGGCCCGTTGTGGCCGGTGGTCGAGGCCGCCCTGCTGGCACCCGACGAGGCGGTATGGGTGGACGAACTGCCCGAGCCGCTACTGCACTTCAGCGGCGGCGAGGTGCGCATCGCGATGCTGGATCCGCGCGCCTGGTACGACCGCTACGGCGGCGGTACGAACCATGGCGACGAGCAGCAGCGCGCGCGCCTGGAGCGGATGCACCAGCACTTCGAAGCGCGCCAGCGTCAGTTCGGCACGGTGCTGGCGGCACACGGGATCCCGGTGACGTTCGTGCATTGCGAACGCGGCGAGGACTGCCACGCCGCGCTCGCCTGATCCACCGGTTACGGCGTGCGGATGATGCCGCAGGCGACCCGCTTGCCGGCATCGCCGGAGGGCTGGCTGGTGTAGTCGTCGGCGCCGCCGTGGACGATCACCGCCCTGCCCAGCGCGTCGTTGGGCGCATCGCCACCGAGCACCACGCCCTGCGCCTGCACGTTCACCTGCGCCACGCCCTCGGCGTTGGCCACGATGTTGTCCATGTCGCCGCCATGGTGGGCGCCCTGGCCGACCCGGCCGTGCGGGTTGCCGTGCGGATTGAAGTGGCCGCCGGCGCTGGTGGCGTCGGCTGCGCTGCAGTCCCCCTTTTCATGGATGTGGATGGCGTGGGTGCCATTGGGCGTTAGCCCGCCGATCTCGCCGGTCAGGTGCAGGCCGTCGCCCATCGCCATCACGTCCAGGGTGCCGCTGACCAGGCTGCCCGAGGCGGCCGACAGGTTCACCCTGGCGTTGTGCACGGTCGAGGCGGTCGCCATCCGGCTTTCGGCCGGCTCGGCCGCCGGTGCGGTGGCCGCCGGGTCCCCCTGGGTGGTGGCGCAGGCGGCGAGGCCGAGCACGCCAGCGGAAAGGAACAAGGTACGGATCCGGGTCATCGCGGTTCTCCTGTCGTTACGGGGGCGGGCTTGCCCAGCCGGTGAACGCTACCGCAACACGTCGCGCGGCGCGGTGAATCACTCCACGCCACGCGGGCCGAGCTTGCGGCCCAGCGTGTTGCGACCGATCCCCAATCTGGCGGCAGCTTCGCTGCGGTTGCCCCCGGTGTGGGCGAGCGCCGCTTCGAACACGGCCTGCTCGAAACGCGCCAGGGCGCCGGCGTGGATCCCGTCGGCGCCGGCCTCCAGCCGTGCCTGTATCCAGGCGGCGAGCCCCTCCTCCCAGGCTGGTGTCGCATCCGTGCCGCCCGCCGCGGTGTGGGCACCGCGCAGCAGCGCCTCGACCTGCCGCTCCCCCACCGGCACGTCCGGCGCCAGCGTCGCCAGCCGCCAGCACAGGTTCTCCAGCTCGCGCACATTGCCGGGCCAGTCGTGGCGGGCCAGCCGCGCCAGCCCATCGGGCAGCACCCGCCGTGGCGGCGCCCCCAGGCGGGACGCCGCCTGCTCGAGGAAGAGCGCCGCCAGCTCCGGCACGTCTCCGGCGCGCTCGCGCAGGGGCGGCAGCCGCAGGCGCACGACATCGAGCCGGTGCAGCAGGTCGGCACGGAACCGGCCCTGCGCGACCCGCTGCTCGAGGTCCTGGTGGGTCGCAGCGATCACCCGCACGTCGACCCGGATCAGCTCCCGGCCGCCGACGCGGAAGAACTCCCCTTCGGCCAGCACCCGCAGCAGGCGGGTCTGCAGCGCCGCCGGCATGTCGCCGATCTCGTCGAGGAACAGGGTGCCGCCATCGGCCTGCTCGAAGCGCCCGGCCCTGCGCCGCTGGGCACCGGTGAAGGCACCGGCCTCGTGGCCGAACAGCTCGCTTTCCAGCAACTCGGCCGGGATCGCGGCGGTGTTGATGGCGACGAAGGGGTGGCGCGCGCGTGGCGATTCACGGTGCAGCGCGCGCGCAACCAGCTCTTTGCCGGTCCCGGTCTCACCGGTGATGAGCACCGACACCGGCGCCTGTGCCAGGCGGCCGATCGCGCGGAACAGCTCGCGCATGGGCGGGGAGCTGCCGACCAGCTCGTCCCCTTCGGCGCCCTGCCCCGACGGCGCGGCAACGGCCGGCTCCGCCGGCACCGTGCCCGCGGTGCCCAGGGTGCGGGCGACCAGCGCGACCGCATCGTCGAGGTCGAAGGGTTTGGACAGGTATTCATGGGCACCGCCGCGGAATGCGCCCGCCGTGCTGGCGACATCGGTGTAGGCACTCATCACCACGACCGGCAGTTCCGGGAGCCGCGCCCGCAGCCGTCCCAGCAGGGCCAGCCCGTCCCCGCCCGGCATCCGCACATCGGTGAACAGCAGCTCCGGCTGCCCGGCGTCGAGCGCCTCCAGCACCTCGGCGGCGCGCTCGAACTCCTGCACCTGGTGCCCGGCCTCGCGCAGCGCGGTGGCCAGCACCAGGCGCACGCCGCGGTCATCGTCCACGATCCAGATCGCGCTCATCGCCCCTCCCCGTTCGACAGCGGCAACAGCAGGGTGAACACCGTATGGCCCGCCCGCGAGCGCCAGCCCAGCGAACCGCCGTGCTCGCGGGCGACCTGCTGTGCCAGCGGCAGGCCCAGCCCGGTGCCCTCGGCGTGGCCGGTGACCAGCGGCAGGAACAGCGTGTCGGCCAGGCCGGGCGGCACGCCCCGGCCGTCATCGACCACCTCCAGGCGCAGCGCCAGCGGCCAGGCCTGTTCGCCCAGCCGCAGGCCATGCTCGGCCCGGGTACGCAGGGTGACCGTGCCGGCACCGGCCTGGATCGCGTTGCGCACCAGGTTCCACAGCGCCTGCACCAGCCGATCGGCATCGCCCTCCAGTTCCGGCAGGCTGGGGTCGTAGTCGCGCACCAGCCGCACCGCCCAGCCGGCATCGCTTTCGGCCAGGCGCAACACCCGCTCCAGCACTCCGTGGATGTTGACCGCCACGTGCGGCGCCGGGGCCTGCGGATGCAGCAGGCGGTCGACCAGCCCGGACAGCCTCGACACCTCCTCCCCGACCAGCCCGACCAGCTCGCGGTCGGCCGGGGCAACACGACGCTCCAGCAACTGCGCCGCCCCCCTCAGGCCCGCCAGCGGGTTGCGCAATTCGTGCGCCAGCCCCTTGAGCGTGGCCGACAGCGCCGAAGGCAGCAGCAGCGCCGGATCATCCCCGGGGAACTCGTCGACCGGATGCGCTTCCACCAGCACCCCGCCGCCTTCCCGCCCACTGAGCCAGAGATCGGCGAAGCGCTCGCCGGCCTCAGGATGGCGCAGGTGCACCCGGCGCAGGCGCAGCGGCGCGGCCTCCGCGTCCAGCCGGTCCAGTGCTCCCTGCAGCCGTCCGGGCTCCTCGGCATCCAGTGCCGCCAGCGGCCGGCCCCTCACCCGTCGGGCGCCCACGCCAAGCCAGCTGGCGAACGCCGGGTTGCACCCCGCCACCACGCCTTCGCGGTCGCTCCAGGCCAGTGGGGTCGCGAGGGCAGCCAGCTCGGGCTCGGGAAAGGACATCTCCGCAATCTTAGCCACGCGGGTGGGTGTGTGGGCTTCGGGGGGGCGGGCCGGTGCCCCGGTCGGAGCTTGCCGGCCGGTTCGGTCGGCCCATCCCTGGGCCGACTCACCGGGCGCGGGCCATCCATGGCCCGCTCCGGCAACTCCGACCGGGTCCCCGTCCCTCCCGGCGCCTCGGTGTCGCGGCAGTTGTAGAAACCGGATCCCAGGGTCGTCCCAGAGGGCGGCTGGCGCTTGGCTTTCACCATTTGCGCCGCGCCACTGGGACGCCGGGGCGGGGTGCTGACTGCATGTTGCCGAAGCAGGCCATGGATGGCCTGCGGCCGGTGAGTCGGGCCATGGATGGCCCGACCGAACCGGGCGGCAAGCATGCAGCCAGCGCCCCGCTCCCTCCGGAGCCCACCCCCACTTAGATCGCGTAGTACATCTGGTACTCGAGCGGATGGGTCGCGGCGCGGAAGGCGGTGACCTCCTTCATCTTCAGCCCGATGTAGGCATCGATGAAGTCGTCGGTGAACACCCCGCCGGCCTTGAGGAACTCGCGGTCGCCGTCGAGGGCCTCCAGCGCCTGGTCGAGGGAAGCGCAGACCGTCGGGATCCCCTTCTCCTCCTCCGGCGGCAGGTCGTAGAGGTCCTTGTCGCTGGGCGCGCCGGGGTCGATCTGGTTCTTGATGCCGTCCAGGCCGGCCATCAGCAGCGCGGCGAAGGTCAGGTAGCCCGACTGGATCGGGTCGGGGAAGCGCATCTCGACGCGACGGGCCTTCGGGTTGGTGACGTAGGGGATGCGGCAGGAGGCGGAGCGGTTCGAGGCCGAGTAGGCCAGCATCACCGGGGCCTCGTAGCCGGGCACCAGGCGCTTGTAGCTGTTGGTGCCGGCGTTGGCGAAGGCGTTGATCGCGCGGGCGTGGCGGAAGATGCCGCCGATGTACCACAGCGCGGTCTGGCTCAGGCCGCCGTAGCCGTCGCCGGTGAACAGGTTCTGGCCGCCCTTGGCCAGGCTCTGGTGCACGTGCATGCCGCTGCCGTTGTCCCCCACCAGCGGCTTGGGCATGAAGGTCGCGGTCTTGCCGTTGCGGTGGGCAACGTTCTTGACCACGTACTTGAGCATCTGCAGCTCGTCGGCCTTGCGCACCAGCGAGTTGAAGCGCGCACCGATCTCGCACTGGCCGGCGTTGGCGACCTCGTGGTGGTGGACCTCGACCTCGATGCCGAGCGCGGTCAGCGTCTTGCACATCTCGGCACGGATGTCGTGCAGCGAGTCCAGCGGGGCGACCGGGAAGTAGCCGCCCTTCACCCCCGGCCGGTACCCGGTGTTGCCGCCCTCGTACTCGCGCCCGGAGTTCCACGCCGCCTCCTCGGAGTCGACGTGGAAGAAGGTGTGCCCCATGTCGTTGGCGTAGCGCACCGAGTCGAAGATGAAGAACTCCGGCTCCGGTCCGAAGAAGGCCTGGTCGGCGATGCCACTGGACTTGAGGAAGGCCTCGGCGCGGCGCGCGATGCCGCGCGGATCGCGGGTGTAGGCCTGCATGGTCTGCGGGTCGAGGATGTCGCAGGACAGCACCAGCGTCGGATCGGCCGTGAACGGGTCGACGAAGGCGGTTTCCGGGTCGGGCAGCAGGACCATGTCGGAGTTCTGGATGCCCTTCCAGCCGGCGATCGAGGAGCCGTCGAACATGCGCCCGTCCTCCAGCAGCGCGTCGTCGGCGATCGAGGCCGGGAAGGTGACGTGGTGCCAGACCCCGCGCATGTCGGTGAAGCGCAGGTCGATGAATTCGATGTGGTGGTCGTTGACCAGGCGGGTGATGTTTTCGATCGACATGGGAAGGACCGTGGCGGAAGCGGGAAGGGAAGACTGCTGGTGGTATTGCAGGCAGCGTGCCAAGGCGACGGGAAGGCCGTGTGGATGTCTCCATCCGGGCCGGATACCGTTGCCCTGCGGAGGTTTGCCGCGACCGGACGGGCAGGCTGGCTGCGTCCGGCATTCGCTCGCATGGCGAGCGTGCGCCCCGGAATGGTGCAGCACCGACAGGCAATGCACCATTCGGGAGCAGATGACCGCTGGTATCCTGCGCTGCCGCGGTTCCCGCGGGGCCGTCCAGCGACGGCCGCGACGCCCTTCCGCACCAGCGAAGCCCCACCCATGCACGATTCCCTTGCCGCGCTGCTGCTCGGCATCCTCGAAGGCCTGACCGAGTTCCTGCCGGTCTCCAGCACCGGCCACCTGCTGATCGCACAGCACTGGCTTGGCGCGCGCTCGGACCTGTTCAACATCGTCATCCAGGCTGGCGCGATCCTGGCGATCACCCTGGTGTTCCGGCAGCGGCTGTGGGCGCTGGCAACCGGGCTGGGCGAACGGGAGAACCGCGATTACCTGGCGAAACTCGCGGTGGCCTTCCTGGTCACCGCCGCGGTCGGCTTGCCGGTCCGGCTGGCCGGCTGGGAACTGCCGGAGACGGTTTCGCCGATCGCCTGGGCGCTGATCCTGGGCGGGGTCTGGATGATCCTCGCCGAGCGCATCGCACGCCGCCGCCCCGGTGTCGCGCACATCACCTGGACGGTGGCGGTGCTGGTCGGGCTGGCACAGGTGGTCGCCGGCGTCTTTCCCGGCACCTCACGCTCGGCGTCGGCGATCTTCATGGCGATGATCCTGGGCAGCAACCGCTCGGCATCCACCGAATTCGTGTTCCTGGTCGGCATCCCCACCATGTTCGCCGCCAGCGGCTACGCACTGGTCGAACACCTGCTCTCCTCCGGCACCGGCGGGGAGGCCTGGGGCGAGATGGCGCTGGCCTTCGCCGCCGCCAGCGTCACCGGCTTCATCGCGGTGCGCTGGCTGCTGGGCTACATCAAGAAGCACGACTACACGCCGTTCGCGATCTACCGCATCGTGCTGGGCGTGGTGCTGCTGGCCTGGCTGCCGATCGGGGAGTGACGCCGGCGCGGCGCGTCAGGGCAGCGGCGCGGCGTCGGGGTTCAGCGTGTAGTGGCCATGCAGCATGGCCTCGGCGAGGACATGGCCGTGCATCGCGCGCAACAGGTCGCCACCGGTGAAGCGCTCCGGCAGGTCCAGCACGTCGGTATCGAGTGCGAACAGCCGGAAGAAGTAGCGGTGCACCAACAGGTCGTTGGGCGGTGGGAACGGGCCGTCGTACCCCCACCAGTCACCGGCGAGTGACTCGTCTGCGGCGAACCAGCCGGTGAAGTCGTTCAAGCCCTGGCGCCCACCACCGGGCCCGGCCGCAGGCGCCTTGCCGCCGGCGGTCAGGCCGTCGCTGAAGGCCCCTTCGGCGATCTCCTGCACGTCGGCGGGGATGCCGGCCACGGCCCAGTGGCAGAAATGCGTGCGCGGCAGCACAACCGGGATCTGCACGCCCTCCCTGCCCGCCAGTTCCGGCTTCGTCGGTGCATCCGGGTCCAGGCACAGCAGGGCGAAGGAACGCGTGCCCTGCGGGGCCCCGCTCCACGCCAGGTGCGGGTTGCGGTTGTCGCCGAAGCCGACCTGGCCGTCGCTGCGCTGCCCGGCGCAGTAGCGGGCCGGGATCGGGTTGCCGTTGCTGAAGCTGTCGCTGTGGATCTGCATGGCTGTTTCCCACCATCGGTACCGGCCCCGAGTCTGCCAGAGCCGGCACCGCGCCGCCGGTCAGGCGTCCGGGTAGCCCAGGCGCCTTGCGACCGGTGCAAGGGCGGCGAAGGCGGGCGCCAGCGCCTGGGCGTAGTTGCGCCAATGCCCGGAAGCAAGACGACGCCCTCCCAGCCGCTCCGCCGGCACCGGACCCACCTGCACACCCAGGGCCTGCGAAAGCAGCGTGGCGATCGCCTCCGGGTCGTCCTCGACTCCATCCAGGCGCAGCAGCCGGTGCGGGTACAGGTCGCCTTCGTGCAGCTCGGCCACCTGCTCAAGCAGCCCTGCCAGCCATTGCGCAGCCTCCTCGACGTCGCCCAGCGCGTACGGGGCCGCCGTGCCCCACGCAAGCCAGTCGAGCAGCATGTCGCGCGGATCGCGCAATGCGACCAGCAACACCCCTTCCGGCACGTGGGGACGCAGCGCATGCAGCATTGCGTTGTCCCACCACAGCAGGAGGTCGATGACCGGGGCACCGGGACGGACACCGCGCGCGGGCAGTGCCTGGCGCCACTCCCCCGCAGCGGCCGCAGGCTCCACCTTGCCCGTCAGCAGGTCATCCGGGGTCCGGAAGCGCTGGAACAGGTCGCTTGGGGGTTCGGCACCGAAACGGTCCGACTTGAGTGGCGCCCCGACCAGGGCGAGGTTGGTCGCCAGGCGCTCGTACAGGCTGCCCGGCGCCCCCCACAGCAGCGCCGTCAGCGGGGCATCGGCCGGCCGGGCGGCCAGCGCCGGAAGCTCCGGGCCACCCCGCCCCCGGGGAGGAAGCGGGAAACGGGTGGCCGCGACTTCGGCGTGCAGTCCCGCCCAGGTCGAAGCGGCGGCACCGTGGTCGCCCACCAGGTCGAAGGTACGCCCGAGCATGCGGCGGCGGTCGCGCTTTTCCTGCTCGCTGCTCGCGGCCTCGACCAGGGATTCCGCGTGGGCGACGGCCGCCCGCGGGTCGGAATCCAGCAGGGCTTCGAGCGTCCGCGTCTGCGCCGGCATGTAGTCGGGCTCGAGCTCATTTACCCGTCGTGCCAGGGTGGCGGCGTCCTCACGCTCACCATGGGCGTCATGGATCGTGACCGCTGCCATCAGCGCCGGCACGGAATCCGGATCCGCCTCGCGCCAGCGGCGCACAATCTCACGCGCCTCGCTTCCCGCGAAAGGTTCGATCACCAGCCGCGCGCGCCACAGGTCCAGATGCTGCGGGTGGTCGGCAAGCAGGCCATCCAGGGTCGTCCGCGCCTCGTCGAGAACCCCCAGGCGCCGCCACGCCTCCAGCAGGGCGGACAGCGTCCGGCTATCTCCCGGCTGCCCGTGCAGCGCCTGCAGCAGGAGTTCGCGCGCCTCCTCGTTTCGACCTGCACCCAGCGCCAGCTCGCCCACCAGGCGCTGCAGCGCCGGACCAGACCCCGGACGCGTGAGCATCGGCCGAAGTTCCTCGACCGCATCGTCGGGACGCCCCTGGCGGGCCATCAATTGCGCCAGCAGGATCCGGATCGACAACGAGTCGGATTGCGTTTCACGCAGCTGCCGGAAAGCCTGCTCGGCAAATGCATGATGGCCCGCGGTGAAATAGGCGAAGCCCAGTGCGTGTTGCAACACCGGTTCACCGGGGTAGCGGCGGTTCGCCTCGCTGAGGATCCCCAGCGCGCGATCGGCATCGCCGCGGCGCAGCGCGAGGGTCCCCTCGAGGGCGGCGATCTGCGGGTGGTCTGGATGGATGCGCGCGGCGGTACGCGTCAGCCGCTGCGCTTCGTCGAATTCGCCGCGACCAAGGGCCAGCTGCGCCTGCAGCGTATACGCGGGGAAGAGGTTTGGATCCAGCCCGGAACTCTTGGCCAGGGCCTCTTCTGCCTGGTCGAGCCTGCGGGTACGAAGCAACGCACCGGCACGCTCCAGGTGCAGGTCGGCGTTCTCCGGATCCAGCTCGATCGCCCGGTCGATCGTCTCCAGCGACGCATCCACCTCGCCGGCCAGCCGTTGCGCCGCCGCCAGCATGCGGTATGCCTGTGCGTCCTGTGGCTGTTGCGCGACGGCCTCTCGGGCGGCGGCGAGTGCCTCGTCTGCGGCACCGCGGCGCAGGGCGTCGGTGATGTTGTCGTACATGCGTTCCCCGGGGATTCAAGGCTGGCCGGCGATTGTAGCCGTCAGCCCCGGTGCCGCGCTGGGCGGGAAAGTCGCTCGGCCAGCCAGCGCTCCCCGAAGCCGTTGAGCGCGGCGTCCTCGATGAATCCGCAGTGCCCACCCCACGGCGAGATCTCCAGCCGGGTGCCGTCCGCCAGGCGGGCGCGGCGGAAGTCCTCGACCGGGATGACGGGGTCGTCCGCGGCCATCAGGATGCTCGCCGGGACCTGCAACGCGGCCAGGCGCTCGCCGGCGATCGAGTAGCCATCGAAGTAGCGTTCGACCGTCCCGAAGTCGGTGTTGCGCTCCACCAGCCACTGGGTGAGCGGGCGCATGCGCAGCGCCAGCACGTCGTCCCCGAAGTCGTGCAACTGCGGATACAGCTCGCGCTTGCGGCGCAGCGAGGCGCGCCACCTGTCCTCGAAATGGCGCAGGTAGGCCGGGAAGCCCCGTTCCATGGCCTCCATCGTCCGCGCCGGGTCCAGCACCGGGCACACCACCGCAACCCGCGACAGCGCCAGCCCTGCAGCTGGTGCGCGCAACGCCAGGCGCAGGGCGAAGTTGCCCCCCAGCGAGTAGCCACCGACCGCGAGCGGTCCGGTGCGCTGCTTCACGGACAGGTCGGCGACCGCCTGCACCACCTCGTCGATCAGGTTGGAGTGGAACAGGCCTTCGTTGAGATGGTGGGTCTGGCCGTGGTCGCGGAAGTTGAGCCGCACCACCTCGTACCCATCCTCCAGCAGCCGCGCCGCGGCCAGGCGCATGTAGGTCGAGTCCGCGCTGCCCTCCCACCCGTGCAGCAGCACGACGAGGCCGTGCGGGTCCCCCGTCGCCGGGACGCTGTGCAGTGCGAGCAGGCGCACGCCGTCGCCGCCGTCCAGCAGCAGCTCGCGCGTGTGCCCGGCAGCGGCCGCCAGGCGGGCGGCCCCGCGGCGACCCCGGATCGCGGCGCCGCCAAGCACTGTCTGCAGGTGCCGGTTGCGGAGCCAGCGTGGCGGGCGGTAGTCGGAGGCCGTCAGCACCTCGTCTCAGCCCTCCATCACCTCGACGATGCGGTTGCGCGCCAGCTCGGCGATCCGTCGCCGCCCCTCGGCGGCCCCGGGTGGGATCGGCTCCAGGAAATGGACCTCGACCTCGCGCCCCGGCTCACCCAGCAGGCGCAGGAAGTTGGCCAGGAAGTTCTCGCGCCGCCCGAACGCAACCACGGTCTGCGCGCTGCCCCCCGCCCCATAGCGCAGCGCCACCGGCTGGACCGCAGCGCCAGCCTCGACCGCGGCCAGGAAAATGCGGGCGTGGAAAGGACCGACCTTGTCCCCGCCCCGGGTCCCACCCTCCGGGAACACCCCCACCGCGCGGCCTGCGCGCAGCCGCGCCAGCATCTCGCGCAACACGCCGCCCAGGGACTCGGTGTCGCCCCGGGCATGGAAGATGGTCTGGCCCTGCTCCGCCATCCACCCCACCAGGGGCCAGCCGCGGATCTCGCGCTTGGCCACGAAGCCCATCATCCGCTGGCTGTGCAGGGCGATGATGTCGAGCCAGGTCACGTGGTTGGCGACGAACATCACCCCGCCCGGCAGCGGCTGCCCGAAACGCCGGCTGCGCAGGCCGAACACCCGCAGCAGGCCGGATGCCCACGCCCGCACCATCCGGTCCTGGAAAGGCTCGTCGTTCCAGGTCATGCCACGCGTCGGCGGGGTAAGCAGCAACAGCACCACCGGCAGGTCGACCAGCAGGTGCCACAACAGCATCGGTACCCGGTACAGGTAGCGGAGGGTGCGCGCCATCGGCGACGGGCGCGCCGTGGCGCCGGTGTGCGTCGGCGCATTCATGGACTGCGAAGAGTAGCAGCGACGCCGCGACGCGGGACCGGTCAGGCCGGGTCGGCCGCGACCACCGCCAGGGTCAGGCGCGAGACGCAGCACAGGTGTCCGCGCTCGTCCTCGATGTGGATCTGCCAGACCTGGGTGCGGCCGCCGACATGCAACGCGCGGGCGGTGCCGGTGACCTGGCCGCTGCGCACCGCGCGCAAGTGGTTGGCATTGATTTCCAGGCCTACGCAGACCTGGCCCGGGGCGACGCAGAGATTGCCGGCGCTGCTGCCCAGGGTCTCGGCCAGCAGCACGGAAGCGCCACCATGCAGGAGCCCGTAGGGCTGCCGGGTACGCGCGTCGACGGGCATCGTGGCCTGGAGCCAGTCCCCGCCGGCCGCGGTGAAGGCGATTCCGAGCGCTTCGATCGCGGTGCCGCGGGACAGGGTGTTGAGTTGTTCAAGATCGGGCGGCTGGGGGAAGCCGCGCGGGTGCGTTGGGAGGGAGGCCATGGAGACCACCTTAGCGCGGGTCAGCGGACCCGGAAACGGGAGGCCCGGCGTGCAGCCGGGAAGGCAGTGCCCCCGGCGTAGCCGCGCAGGTATCCGGAGCTGTCGAAACGGCGGCGCGTCACCTGGGTCGAAGCGCCGCCGTTGCGGGTCGCCGGAACTCCAGGAGAGAGGGTGGCCAGCATGGGCTGGAGGCCGGCGGGGAGAGTGAAGTCACGCGATTTTATTTTGCTTTCCTCCTTACAGGTCAACTTATTGAAATCACAAGGATTATTGTACATGAACAGGGGATACAAAGCCAGTCTTCAGCGGATCCTGAACAGGGCGCCCGCCGCCGGCTGGCTGGTGTAGGGGCGCGGCGCGGCATAACCGACGCTGCGACCGTAGCCGCGGCCCGGCTCGCGCTCGGCGGCGCGGTAGGTACCGAAGTCCAGGTTCATGTGGCGGGCCGCGGCGGTGTTGGCGGCGAAGCTGCGGGCGATGGCGTGCTGGGCATTCATGGCGGTGCTCCTGTTTCCGACCGTGTCGGTGCTGTGGTGTGTTGGTAGACTACAACACCAAACCCGAGACGCCATAGCCCGGAAGTCATGCGTTCAGCAGGACCTCAGGAATGTGACCACCGTCGCCTTTTGAGGGCGCTCAGAGGATGGGGGCGAGTCCGACCCCGAACGCAGTGAACAACCGCGTGGGCAGGCCCTTCAGCGCCGGGTTCACCTCGGGGAAGTCCCCCACCGACCGGTAGCAGTCGCGGAACCGCGGGTGGTCCGGCGGCAGCGCCACGGTGCACTCCGGCCCCGGAACGAATTCGTAGCTGGTGGCATACCGCGTCGGCCACAGGTCGAACACCGGCAGGTGTTCGGAGATCTTGGACAGCGAGTACTCCAACCCCGACAGGATCGGCGGATCACGCGGAGCGATCACCCAGGAATTTTCCGGCGCGATGTCACGGCCGATGCTGGCCGCCAGGGCCGCGGTGAACCCTTCGTCGACCACCACCACCATGCTTTCGGTGTTGTAGTTGTCACCGCGCGGGTCGAAGTTGTGGGTTCCGATCACTCCGATGCGGTCGTCGATCACCAGCGACTTGGCGTGCAGCCCGATGCGTACCCCGGCGCGCCGCAACGGCACTGGCTCGTTGGCGGCACGGGTGGCGTAGCGCGTGGCGCCGTACTCGGTGGCCAGCGGCGGCCGGTAATAGCGGCGCGACCGCAGCACGCTCCCGTGGCTGTCACGCCGCGCCTGGCGACGCTGTGCCCGCACCTCCTCCGCGGTGGGCGCCACCCTGCCGGTTGGCGGCATGTCCGCCTCCGCAGGCACGCGTGCCCCGGTCGCCGCCAGGTCCACCGGGGCATCGGCCGGGAACGGCTTGTATTCGTAGATGTTGAAGCCGAACTCGCGCAGGAAGCGGCGCTTGTACTTGAACGACAGCGCATAGGCGATGAAGGCGTCGGTGGCCGCCAGCGAATTGGTCGAGATGATGATCCGTGGCCCGTCGCCGGAGTGGTGCAGCTCGCGGAACAGATCCTGCGCCGGGTCCGACAACACCAGGTACGGAGTCTGGATCATCACCCGCTCGCCGGCGGACCGGATCAGCCGGCCCAGCGAACGCGAAGCCACCGCATCGGTCGGATCCTCGGCACGGTGCTTGTCCGGCCCGTCGGACACGTAATGCACCTCGTCGACTTCCATGGCCGGTTCGACCAGGCGCTCGCGCACCTGGTCGGCGTCGCCAGCGAGCTCGCGCATCGCCTGCGCGCGCTCCGGCCAGGTGAACCGGTGCGGCGCCAGCTCCGGCACGCCCTGCTCGAGCAGCACCCGGCCGACATCGGTCAACCGCTCTGGTGCCACCGCCAGCGGGTTGTCCCAGAAGGCCTGGAAGTCGGCCGACATTTCGCGCACCACCGGACCGGCCAGCAGGACGTCGCGGTCGCGGAAGTTGTACTCCGGGTCCCAGTCGTAATACGCGTCCTGGTAATTGCGTCCACCGGTGATGCCGATCGCACCGTCGACCAGGAACAGCTTGTTGTGCATGCGCTGGTTCAGCCGGCGCCAGCAGCAGGCCGCGGCAAGCACGTACTGCGGGTAGCTGATGCGGGCCCGGTTGAGCATCGGGTTGTAGATGCGTACCTGCAGGTTGGCGTGCAGGCCGCTCAGCGCGGCCAGGGTTTCGGCGTGGCGCAGCGCGGAAAGCTGGTCCATCAGCAGGCGCACCCGCACCCCACGCCGCGCCGCGGTGATCAGTTCATCCAGCACGAGCCGGCCAGCGTCGTCCTCGTCGAAGATGTAGGTCTGGATGTCCAGGCTCGTGGTGGCGCTGCGGATCAGGTTGATCCGCGCCATCAGCGCGTCGGTGCCCGAATCCAGGATCAGCGCCCGGTGCCGGGGTGCCCCGGGGCTGGATTCCGCCAGTACCGCCGCCGCCATCCGGCGCAGCGGGGAGGGCGTCGCACAGGCGTCCCGGCTCTGGCATTCCACCGCGGTGGCGCGTGCGGCGCTGGCGATCGCGACGCTGCGCTCGACCTGCTGTGGTCCCAGGCTGGCGCACCCGGCCAGGCCAAGCAGAAGAAGCGGCCACAGCCGGGCCAGCAGGCGTGCGGTCACGGTGCCGGCCCCAGCCACAGGTGCAGGTCGAAATGCACGTTTCCGGAGAGCACCAACCGCATCGCATCCATACCGTAGGCGCTGCGGTCGATGCTGCCGCGGGCGTTGACCGCGCACCCGGTCCCCGGTTCGGCGCAGGACGCCGGCTCCAGGATGAATACCTCGGGACGCCGCACGCCGCGGATTTCCAGCCAGCCCTGGATCACTCCGCCCTGTTCGACCACCGAGGCGTGGTACGGATCGGAGAGGAACACGATGTGCGGGTGCTCGCCGGCGTCGAAGAAGCGCTCACCCCGGGCGACTTCGTCCATCCGCCCCGATCCCTCCAGGTCGGCCGCCGCGGCATCGAGCGCCATCCGCACCTGGTGGCGCCCATCGGCCAGGATCCTGCGCTCCCCGCCCGCCACCGGCAGGTGCCCGACGATGCGCTGGCCCCAGCGGGTGCGGACGTGGAAAGTCACGCGGCTTTTCCCGCCGTCCAGCACCAGGGCGTGCGGCACCATGTCGGTGCGCGACGCGGTCCCCGCGCTCGCGCCCCCGGCCACGTGCAATGCCAGCAGGGCCAGCATCGCCACGGGCCCTGCCCGACGCTTCCCCAAGCCTGCCTCCAAGAAGTTGGAACGCGGTACCGGCACGACGGCCGTCACGGCCACCAGAACGCGCTCAGGCGCGCAATGCCGGGCTCCAGCGCGCGGCCGGCCGGCGCCACGAGTACCGCGATACCCGCCGGCGGCATGCCACGGTATTCCCCCGACTGCCCGCTGTGCAGCAGCGCAACCAGTTGCTCCAGGCCCGGGTTGTGCCCGACCAGCATCAGCCGCGCGCTCTCCGGTATCGAATCCGCGATGGCCAGCAGGCCACCGGGCGTTGCCTCGTAGATCCCGTCCTCGACGCGCTGTTCGACGTACCCGATCACCCCGAGCACGCCCTCGAGGGTCTCGCGGGTGCGGCGCGCAGGCGAGCACAGCACGCAATCGGGGACCAGGTTCTGCGATTTCAGCCAGTTGCCGGCCGCCTCCGCCTCGGCAAGCCCCTCCGCCGACAGCGGGCGGTCGAGGTCGGCCTGGCCCATGGAGGCGATCTCGGCGTGGGCGTGGCGCAGCAGGATCAATTCACGCATGGCGGGGTCCATTGGCGGGGTGGCCGCGTCAGCGGGCGAGCCACTTCAGCAGCGGCTGCCAGTCGGCCTGGTGCTCGCGCACGTTGCTGGAATGGTAGTCGAACAGGCTGCGCCCGAGGCCACTCAACAGTACATAGGCCTGGCTGTCGCGTAAGCGGCCCACCAGCGGGTAGGGCCACCGCTCGAGCAGCTCGACGGTGGACTGCGAGTTCACCGTCCAGGGGCGCAGGCGGTTGGCAACCACGCCGACCCGCAACCCGCCGCGACGCACGCGCGGATGCTGGGCCACCGTGTCCAGGAACGGCACGATCGCCTCCAGGTCGAATGCGGAGGGCGTGACCGGCACCAGCAAGGCATCGGCGACCTCCAGGAACGGCGCCAGGTCGCGGGCCATCGCCCCGGCCGGGGCGTCGATGAACAGCCGCGCGGTGCCGTCAGGGATCCGGTCCTGCCAGCGGCCACGGCTGCCGTCGATCGGCAACACCGCGCTGTCCAGGTCGGCGCGCTTGCACGCCCAGGCGGTCGACGACCCCTGCGGGTCGGCGTCGAGCAATACGGTGTTGCGTCCTTCCAGGGCGGCGTGGGCCGCCAGGTGCGTGACCAGCGTGGTCTTGCCCACGCCGCCCTTGGAACCGGCCACCAGCACGGTCTTCATCGCGTCTCCTGGCTGGCCCGGCTGGTCCGGGCGCGCAGTCCGGAGGGTACACCGACCCGGGCGCAGCCGACGCATGCCCGGCCCGGCGGCCAGGTCAGCGCGTGCTCAGGGCCAGGCCGGCGGGTCGCGCTGCCAGGCCTGCTGCACCTCGCCCAGGATTTCCAGCTCCGCCGGACGCCAGTCGGGAAGCAGGTCGGCATGGCCGTCCGCACTGGACCACAGCGTCGGCTCGCTGCGCACCGCGGCGGCATACCAGTGCACCGCCTCGTCCTGCCGGCCCAGCGTCCACATCGCCAGGGCAAAGGTGGGCGGCATCCAGCCCGCGTTGACAGCCCGGTCGGCGAGCAGCGCCTGCCATTGCGCCAGCGCCCCCTCGGCGTCGCCGGCACGGTACAGGTCCCAGCCATGGTTCCACAGCAGCGGGCGGTACAGCCGGTGGCTGGAGCTCACCAGCCCCAATGCACGGGAATACAGTTCGCGCCCCAGTTCCGGGCGCCCTCCCTCCATGGCGATGTGGGCCAGGTGGGCTGCCGCTTCCGCGTTGCGCGGGCTGCGGGCAATCGCCTTGCCGAGGCGTTCCACCAGGGCGTCCCCACTCCCGCGCTCGGCGGTGATCGGACGCGTGGTGGACGAATCGGCGTCGAAGAAAAACTCGGCGCGTGGCACCAGCCGGTCCTGGGCGGCGACGGGCAGTGCCAACGCCAGGCCCGCGGCCAGGGCGGCGGCACGGAGCAATGTACGCATGTCTGGATCCCCCTTTTGCAACCCCCCAATGATAGCTCCACGCCACCCTAAAGCCCTGACCGGTCTTGCCGTTAACGACAGCGGGACAGTTCTTGCCACCCCTGAGATGAAATGAAACGCACCTTCGCCCGCCTTGCCACGCCTCCTTCGGCGACCCTTCGCACGGAGCACGGGAAGGTGTTCGGATGAACGGCATGCCACACCACCTCCGGCGTGCCGGGCCCAGCTGTCACTGGCGCCAGCGCCTGCTCGAGGCAACGGACGCGGCGGCGCTGGTTTCAGCGGTCGGCGAGATCACCGCCGATTGCCGCGGAGTGGCGCGCGCCTGGGTGGTGTGGGAGTTCGGCCACGCACTGCTCGGCGATGCCGACCATGCCCGCCCGTCGCCCGAAGCGATCGCGGTCGCGGACCGGGCGGCCCTGGCGCGTGGCCCGGTGACCGACCCCGGCACCGGCCTGGTATCGGTGCCGATGCCGGCCAGCACCGCCACCATCGTGCTGGAACCGGAACCCGGCAGCGCGACACCCGACATTCTGGAAGCACTGCACGAGCCGTGGGCCGCGGCCGACCGGCTGCTGGCGCGCGAGTTGCGGCTGGCGGAGCTGCGCCACGAGGTTTCACGCCTGCAGCACTCCGAGCAGGTCCAGCGTGCGTTGTTCGACATCTCCGAGCTTTCGGTATCGGACCTGGAGATGGCCGAGGTGCTGCGTGGGATCCACGCGATCGTCGGCAGCCTGATGTATGCGGAGAACTTCTTCATCGTCCTGCGCGACCTGGCGGCCGACACCTTCGAGATCCTGTACTTCGTGGACGCCGTCGACGAGCCACCGTTTACCGGCAGCCTGCCCCTGGAGGACATCCGCCATTCCGCGACCTGGCACGTGGTCCGCGGCGGACGGGCCCTGCGCGGGACACCGGAGGAACTGGTCGAACAGGTCAGCGGGCCGATGCGGACCTACGGGACCGACTGCCACCAGTGGATGGGCGTGCCGATCCTGCGCGAAGGCCAGGCCCTGGGTGCGATCGTGGTCCAGAGCTACACCGAGGAGGCCGG
>JAEWFH010000010.1 GCA_023388955.1 Pseudomonadota bacterium | reverse complement strand
CGTAGTCGTACATCGGGTAGATCGGCCACGCGTCGCCGGTGTTCTGGTGCGGGACCTTCTTGATCCGGTAGATCGCCGGGTCGCGCAGGTTGATGTTGCCGCTGGCCATGTCGATCTTCGCCCGCAGCGTGTGGCTGCCGTCGGCGAACTCGCCGGCGCGCATGCGCCGGAACAGGTCCAGGTTTTCCTCGACGCTGCGGTTGCGGTACGGCGACTCGGTGCCCGGCTCGGTGAGGGTGCCGCGGGTGGCGCGCACTTCCTCCTGGCTGAGGTCGCAGACGAAGGCGTCGCCCTGCCGGATCAGCTTCTCCGCGCCCAGGTAATACACCTCGAAGTAGTCCGAGGAGTGGCGCAGCTCGTTCCACTCGAAGCCCAGCCAGCGCACGTCGTCCTGGATCGCGCGCACGTACTCGGGGTCTTCCTTCACCGGGTTGGTGTCGTCGAAGCGCAGGTTGCAGGTGCCGCCGAACTCCGCCGCGATGCCGAAGTCCAGGCAGATCGCCTTGGCGTGGCCGATGTGCAGGTAGCCGTTGGGTTCGGGCGGGAAACGGGTACGGATGGCGTCGTGCTTGCCGCTGGCCAGGTCGTCGCGGACGATCTGGCGGACGAAGTCCTGCTTCAGCGGCGCCTCCTCGGCGGCGGGGGACGGGGACGCGGGACGGGAAGGCGTGTCGGACATGCGGCAGCCAGGCAGGAGGGGAGGGGACCGGTCAGTTTAGCCGTTGCGGGGCGGCTGTTGGCAGCGGCCCCCGGCGGCGGGCGTATGCTGGGGGCGTTCCCGTGGAGTCCCGCCATGCGCACCGTCTACGAAGCCGCCAACCTGATCGATGCCCACCTGGTCCGGCATGCGCTGGAAGGCCTGGGGATCCCGGTGTTCCTGGCCGGCGAGGCGCTGGCCGGGGCGATGGGCGAGTTGCCGCTGTTCGGCCTGATCCGGGTGCAGGTGCCGGACGTGGCCTGGCCACGGGCGCGCGAGGAGGTCGAAGCGCTGGGCCTAGGCGGGGAGGCGCAGCAGTCCGGCGGGGAGCTTGCGGATTTCGGCGGCGATTTCGCGTAGCAGGTCGTCGATCGCCGAGCTGCGGCGCCAGGCGAGGGCGACCCGGCGGTAGGGTGGCTCGCCCTGGAACGGCACCAGCCGGATGCCCGGCGAGGGCGCCACCGGGGGTTGCACGGCCAGCGCGGGGAGCAGGGTGCTGCCAACACCGGCGGCGACCATCTGGCGCAGGGTCTCCAGGCTGGTCGCCCGGAAGTCGCGCTCATCGGCGCCGGCCAGCCGGCACACGTCCAGGGCCTGCTCGCGCAGGCAGTGGCCTTCTTCCAGCAGCAGCAGGCGCTCCTCGTCCAGGTCGCGGATCGCGAGCGGACCGCGGTCGGCGAGCCGGTGGCCGGCCGGGGTGGCCAGCACGAACGGCTCGTCGAACAGCACTTCGGTGTGCAACTGTTCCTGCGCCAGCGGCAGGGCCAGCACGGCGGCGTCGAGCCTTCCGTCCTGCAGTCGCTCCAGCAGCGCGTCGGTCTTGTCCTCCACCAGCAGGAACTCGAGCCGGGGGAAGCGTTCGCGCAGGCCCGGCAGCACGTGGGGCAACAGGTAGGGACCCAGGGTCGGGAACAGGCCCAGGCGGACCGTGCCCGACTCGGGGTCCTGGCTGCGGCGGGCGATCTCCGCCAGCTGGTCGACCTCGGCCAGGACCTTGCGCGCCCGTTCGCTGATCTCCCGGCCGACCGGGGTCAGCATGACCTTGCGCGGGGCGCGCTCGAACAGCGCGACCCCGAGCTCCTCCTCCAGCTTGCGGATCTGCGTCGACAGCGTCGGCTGGCTGACGAAGCTGGCCTCGGCCGCCCGGCCGAAGTGGCGATGTTCGGCCAGGGCGACGAGGTAGCGGAGGTCGCGCAGGTTCACGCGGCCTGGGCGGCGGGGGCCGAGGTGCGGATCAGGTGGTCGAAGGCACCCAGCGCGGCGGTCGAGCCGGCACCCATCGCGATCACGATCTGCTTGTACGGCACGGTGGTGGCGTCGCCGGCGGCGAGCACGCCCGGGACCGAGGTCTGGCCGCGCTCGTCGATGACGATCTCGCCGCGCGCGCTGAGCTCGACCGGGGAGTCCTTGAGCCACTCGGTGTTGGGCAGCAGGCCGATCTGCACGAAGATGCCGGCCAGCTCGACGGTGCGGGTCTCGCCGCTGGCGCGGTCCTTGTAGACCAGGCCGGTGGCCTTCTGGCCGTCGCCCAGTACCTCGGTGGTCTGTGCGTTGAGCAGGATGTCCACGTTGGGCAGGCTGCGCAGCTTGCGCTGCAGGACCTCGTCGGCGCGCATCTTCGTGTCGAACTCGACCAGGGTGACGTGCTCGACGATGCCGGCCAGATCGATGGCAGCCTCGACGCCGGAGTTGCCGCCGCCGATCACCGCGACGCGCTTGCCCTTGTACAGCGGGCCGTCGCAGTGCGGGCAGTAGGCCACGCCGCGGGTGCGGTACTGCTCCTCGCCGGGCACGCCCATCTGCCGCCAGCGGGCGCCGGTGGCCAGGATCACCGACCTGGACTTCAGGCTGGCGCCGTTCTCCAGCTGCACCTCGACCAGGCCGCCGGGCTCGCTCGCCGGGATCAGTTTCGTCGCGCGCTGCAGGTTCATCACGTCGACGTCGTACTCGCGCACGTGCTGCTCCAGCGCCGTCGCCAGCTGCGGGCCCTCGGTGTACTTGACCGAGATGAAGTTCTCGATCGACAGGGTGTCCAGTACCTGGCCGCCGAAGCGCTCGGCCGCCACGCCGGTGCGGATGCCCTTGCGGGCGGCGTAGATGGCGGCCGCGGAGCCGGCCGGGCCACCGCCGACGACCAGCACGTCGAAGGCGTCCTTCTTGGCGATCTTGCCGGCTTCGCGCTCGGCGGCGCCGGAGTCGAGCTTGGCGACCAGCTCCTCGACCGTCATCCGGCCCTGCCCGAAGGGCTTGCCGTTGAGGAAGATGGTGGGGACGCTCATTACCTCGCGCGCCTCGACCTCGTCCTGGAACAGGGCGCCGTCGATGGCGACGTGGCTGATGTTGGAGTTGAGCACGCTCATCGCGTTGAGCGCCTGGACGGTGTCCGGGCAGCTCTGGCAGGACAGCGACATGTAGGTTTCGAAGACGAAGTCGCCTTCCAGGTCGCGGACCTGGTTGGCCAGCTCCTCGTCGACCTTCACCGGGTGGCCGCCGACCTGCAGCAGCGCCAGTACCAGCGAGGTGAACTCGTGGCCCATCGGGATGCCGGCGAAACCGACGGACACGTCGGTCCCGGCGCGCACGATCCGGAACGAGGGCTTGCGCGCATCGTCGCCGTCGCGGCGGGTGATCTTGTCGGAGGTGGAGGCGATCTGGTCGAGCAGCGTGTCGAGCTCACGCGACTTGTCGCTGTCATCGAGGGAGGCGACCAGCTCGATCGGCT
>JAEWFH010000009.1 GCA_023388955.1 Pseudomonadota bacterium | reverse complement strand
GCCCGATCCGTTCGCCCAAGGAAGGCGAGCGCTATTTCGCGCTTCTCAAGGTCAACACGATCAATTTCGAAGACCCCGAGAAAATCCGCCACAAGATCCATTTCGACAATCTGACGCCGCTCTATCCGAACGAGCGCTTCAAGATGGAGCTCGAGGTTCCGACCTCGAAGGACATGTCCGCCCGCGTCATCGACCTCGTCGCGCCGCTCGGCAAGGGCCAGCGCGGGCTGATCGTCGCGCCGCCGCGCACCGGCAAGACGGTTCTGCTGCAGAACATCGCGCATTCCATCGCGCACAATCATCCGGAAGCCTATCTGATCGTTCTCCTGATCGATGAGCGGCCGGAAGAAGTCACCGACATGCAGCGCTCGGTGCGCGGCGAGGTGATCTCGTCGACCTTCGACGAACCGGCGCAGCGCCACGTGCAGGTGGCCGAGATGGTGATCGAGAAGGCCAAGCGCCTGGTCGAGCACAAGAAGGACGTGGTGATCCTGCTCGACTCGATCACCCGCCTCGCCCGCGCCTACAACAACGTGGTGCCGTCGTCGGGCAAGGTGCTGTCGGGCGGCGTGGACGCCAACGCCCTGCACCGCCCGAAGCGCTTCTTCGGTGCGGCCCGCAACGTCGAGGAAGGCGGCAGCCTGACCATCATCGCCACCGCGCTGATCGACACCGGCAGCAAGATGGACGAGGTGATCTACGAGGAGTTCAAGGGCACCGGCAACTCCGAGGTCCACCTCAACCGCCGCATCGCCGAGAAGCGCGTCTACCCGGCCATCGACATCAACCGCTCCGGCACCCGCCGCGAGGACCTGCTGATCGAGCCCGAGCTGCTGCAGAAGATCTGGATCCTGCGCAAGCTGCTGCACGGCATGGACGAGATCGGCGCGATGGAGTTCCTGCTCGACAAGATGAAGAACTCCAAGTCCAACGACGAGTTCTTCGCCTCGATGAAGCGCTGAGGCGCGACGCAGGCTGCAAATGGAAAGGCCCCGCGGATGCCGCGGGGCCTTTTTCGTGGCGGCGATGGCGCTCAGTCGCGGTCGCGCAGGAACCGGGCCATCGACACTTCGCCACTGCCGGGCGCAGCCGGCGGCTCGATCTCGGCGGCGATGTCGACGAAGCCGCGCATCACCGCGATCTCGCGCGGGGTGCGGTTGAGGCCGTCGCGCTGGGCCGGGTCGGCGCCGTTGCGCAGCAGCCAGCGGGCCACGTCCAGCAGCCCGTGCAGGGCGGCCAGGTGCAGCGGGCCGAAACCGCGCGGGTCGCGGACGTCGAGACGGGCGTCGTTGTCGAGCAGCAGTTCCAGGCCGGCCAGCAACACCTGTTCGTCGGCGCTGCTGCCCGGCTCGGCACGTGCGCCCAGGAGCAACAGCAACGGCGTGGCACCACCGGCGTCGGCATCCAGCTCCGACTCCGCGCCTGCCAGCAGCAGGGTATCGAGCAGCGCGACCAGGCGGGCCCGGTCGACGGTGGCGAAACCGAACATCGCCGCGCAATGCAGGGCGGTCCGGCCTTCGTCGTCACGGGCGTGGATGTCGGCGCCGCCGCCAAGCAGCCGTGCCGCCATGTCCGGCAGCCCCAGGGCGCACGACAGCATCAAGGCCGTCAGCCCTCCCGGTAGGCGTTGCTCGATCCGTGCGCCGGCGCCAAGCAACTGGTCGACAATGCCGGCCTGGCGCATGCTCACCGCCGCCGACAGCGGCGTGGCCCCGGTGTCGGCACTGCAGGAGGCGTTGGCGCCGCGGGCCAGCAGCAGGTCCACCAGCGCACCATGCCCCCCCCCGGCCGCCCGCAGCAGCGCGGTGCAGCCCTGGCGGTCCACCGCCTCGACCGGCAGGCCCAGGTCGAGCAGTCGCCGGACCGCATCGACGTCGCCCACGATCGCCGCGGCGGGGATGTCGGCGGCGCGCAGCCGGCGCCGCGGCAGCGGCCAGCCGCGCCAGTCGAGCCAGTCCGCGAGGTCACGCCTGCCGGCGGACAGGGCCACGCCCAGCGGGCTCTGGCCGTCGGCGGCAAGCAGGTCCGGGTTGGCGCCCCAGGCAATGAGCTGCCGCAGCATCGCCTCGCGCCCCAGTGCCGCGGCCAGGTGCAGCGGCCCCATGCCATGGCTGTCGCGCAGGTCCGGGTCGGCACCGGCCTCGAGCAGGCGGGTCGCCAGGCGGTCCCACCCCAGGCGGACCGACAGGCTCAGCGGCGGATCCCCGGCCGGGCCCGCGCCGAACGGATCCGCGCCGTGGTCCAGCAACTGCAGGGCGAAATCCTCCGCCTGTGCCGCACGACTCCTGCCATTGCCCGACGCACAGCCGCCCAGGTAGCGCGCCAGCCCGCCCAGGCCGGCCGGCGCAACTGCCCTGGCCAGCAGGACGCGCAGCGCGTCGTGGGCGGAGGGACCGTGCGCAAGCCAGTCGAACAACGGGGTGTTCCCCAGGCCGTCGCGGACCTCCGCACTGGCACCGTGGGCGAGCAGCCATTCGACCCTGTCGGCCGGAGGCGGCGCTTCGCCGTCGTGCAGCAGGGCGCCCAGCTCCCGCGGGGTCAGGCGGGCGGCGAGCTCGGCCAGGCCGTCTTCCCGGCCCTCGGCCAGGCCCTCGCGCAGCAGCGTGAGCGGAGCTCGCCCGGACTCTCCCTCGGACTCGTCGCCGGCGCCGGGCAGCACGCGCGACGGGTCGAGCACCCCGACCAGCGGCCAGCGCCGCGCATCCAGGGCGCGATCAAGCGCGCTGCGCCCGGCGTCGTCGCGACGAGCGGGGTCGGCGCCGGCATCCACCAGTCGCTGCAGCAGCTCCGGCGTGGCTCCCTCCATGCCCGCGACGTGCATCAACAGGTCGCGGCCGTCGTCGTCGGGAAGCAGGGTGGCGGCGGCGAGGTCCTCCGGCGCCAGCCGGCCCAGCAGCAGTTCCAGCATCGCCAACTGGCCGCCGCGGGCGGCCTCGTGGATCGGCTGGCTGTCACGCTGGTCGCGCGCCGCCGGGTCGGCCCCGGCATCGAGCAGGACGCCGGCGATCACCTCGTGGCCGGCCAGCGCCGCCTCGTGCAGCGCGGTGCGTCCGTCGCGGCCGCTGGCGCCCACGCGGGCCTTGTGCTTGAGCAGCAGGGCCACGCCCGCCGCATCGTCGTCGTCCACGGCCGCGGCGGCGAGCAAGGCCGGCTGCCCGCCTTCCGGCTCCGCGCGGGCACCGCGCTCGAGCAGGAACCGCGCCAGCCGCCAGTTCCCTGCGGCGCAGGCGATGCCCAGCGGGGACCAGCCGTCGTCGTTGAGCGCCTCCACCTCGGCGGCGGCGTCGCGCAGCAGTGCCGCCACGCCCGGGTCGGAACTGCGCGCGGCGAAATGCAGCGGGGTGTTGCCCTCGGCATCGGTCGCACGCGGATCGGCGCCGTTGGCCAGCAGGGTGGTCACCGCATCGGGGCGCCCGTGCCAACTGTCGCGGGTCGCCGCCAGCAGCGGCCCCAGCCCGGCGTGGGCCAGGTTGAGGTCGACGCCGCGCGCGATCAGGGCCCGCAGCAGGCGCAGGTCCGGCAGCACCGCCGCCAGCGAGGCCAGGCTGCGCTGGTCACGCACCCCGGCCGGTGGCAGGGCGTGCGGGTCGGCTCCCTGTTCCAGCAATTCCAGCGCGCGCTCCACGCGGCCGTTGCGGGCGGCCTCGTAGAGCGCCGGTTCCAGCGGCTCCCCGGGGGGCTCCGCGTGCTCCGGCGCCGCGGCCACCACAGGATCCGCGCCGGCCAGTTCCGCCCCCCCTGCGCCGTCCGCTGCGCCGGATTCGCCCTCCTCCGCCGTCGTGGGCAGCAGACCGGCAGTCTCCAGCCCCGGAAGCGGGGAGGCGACGGGTTCGGCTTCCAGCGCGGACTCCGGCTCCGGGTCGATCCAGGTCACCGCCGGTGCCGGGGCGGTGTACTGCAGCCACAGATGCAACGCGGCCGATCCGGCCAGCAGCAGGACGCCCATGGCCCAGCGCGCCGTGCCGGCGAGCAGGCCGGGCCAGGCCAGCAGGAGCACCAGCACGGCCACCGAGGCAATTCCCGCGGCCACGCCGAGCCCGCGCCACACGCCCGGCTCCAGCCCGGGCAGCGCGCGCCGGTGATCGCCCAGCGAGCCGCCGTCACGCTCCAGGCCCTGCCACAGCGGCCACGAGCGCCACAGCAGCAGCAACGCCACGCCTACCGCGACGCTGGTGGCCAGCACCGGGCCCAGCGTCCCGCGCCCGAGCACCGCCGAGAATGGCCACGAGACCAGCAGCGCGAAACCGCCCAGCCCCAAGGCCCACAACGCCAACAACGGCGGCACCGCGGCGCGCAGCACGCTCCGCGCCGGGGCCTGCCGCTGGCGCAGCGTGCGGGCGGCCAGCGCCAGCGCCGGCTGCGCCAGCCAACCGGCAACGGCCGCAGTCGGCGGCACCACCACGCCCAGCACAGCCAGCAGCCCGGCGAGTGCCAACAGCACGGCGACGAAACGGGAATGACCGGCGGACTCAGGCATCGGTGCCCCAGTCCTCCGTCATCGGATCCAGGTCCGGTTGCGGCGGAACCTGCAGATAGAACCCGCGCGTGGACAGCGCGTCCATCACCTGCACCGCGTCCGCGCGCGCGAGCCGCCGACCCGCATGGAGCTCGACCTCCAGGACCGGTTCCAGACGGCCGAGGGACTCGCGCACCGCCGCCGGGATGCGGTCGAACGCGTCGCGTGCGGCAAGGAACACATAGGTGTCGTCCTTGCGCAGGCTCTTGTAGACGTAGGCGTGCATTGGATACGGCGCGGCGGGGCTGTGGAACAGGATACCCAGAACCCGCCGGAGGGCATACACGGCAAGGCCGGCGACGTGACCAACGGCCCGCGAGCCGCCGGTTCCACGCTGTTACCCTCCGCGGGTTTCCAGTATCCCGGTACCCCCGATGCGCCCCAGCCTCCTTGCCCTCGCCCTGCTCCTGGGCACCACCCCCTGCGCCCTGGCGCAGACCGCCGCTGCCGCTGCCGCTGCCCCGACTCCGATCACCCTGGACCAGGCGATGGCGGATCCGGACTGGATCGGCCCGCCGGTGGAGGCGGCGTGGTGGGCCTGGGACGGCCAGGGCATCCAGTACAACCTCAAGCGCGAGGGCGAGCGCATCCGCGACACCTGGCAGGTTGCCGTCGACGGCGGCACCCCGGTGCGCATCGACGGCGCCGACCGCGCCACCCTCGACGGCCCGCTGCCGGCCTATGACGCCACCCGCAGCCGCATGGCCTTCGTGCGCAACGGCGATGTGTTCGTGCGCGACCTGCGCAGCGGCGCCCTGACCCAGGTGACCCGCAGCGAGCAGCGCGAATCGCGGCCGCAATGGAGCCGCGACGGCAACCTGGTCTTCCGCGCCGGCAACGACTGGTTCCAGTGGCAGCCCGGACAGGGTACGTCCCAGGCCGCCTCGGTGGAGGCGACGAAGGACCCGGCCACCGAGCCGCGACCCGACGACCTGCGCGACCGCCAGCTGCGCCTGATCGAGACCCTGGCCAGCGACCGCGCCCGCACCGAGGCGGCCCGCGAGCAGGAAGAAGCCTGGCGTGCCGTCGACCCCACCCGCGCGCCGCCGGCGGCGTACCTGGGCGAGGACGTGGTCATCGTCGACAGCGCGCTGTCCCCGGACGCCGGCTGGCTGCTGGTGGTGACCGAGGCCAAGGGCGCCGACAAGGGCAAGCGTGGCCAGATGCCCAAATACGTGACCGAGTCCGGCTACGAGGAGTTCGAGGAAGTCCGTACCCGGGTCGGCCACAACGCCCCGCTGCCGCACCAGCTGTGGTTGGTGGAGACTGCCACCGGCGAGGTGGCGAAGCTGTCGCTGGACGGGCTGCCCGGCATTGGTACGGACCCGCTCGCCGGGCTGCGCGAGCAGGCCGAGCTGTCGCCCCTGGAGGGCAACCGCGCAGTGCGGGTGGAACGCAATGCCACCGGTTCCGGCCCCGCGATCGCCTGGCGCGGCGACGGCAGCAGCGCCGCCGTGCTGCTGCGCGCGGTCGACAACAAGGACCGCTGGATCGCCACCATTGCCCCCGCCGCCGGCGCGGTGGACAAGGCCGCGCTGGATACCCGCCACCGGCTGACCGACCCGGCCTGGATCAACTGGGGCTTCAACGACTTCGGCTGGACCCCCGATGGCGCGCTGTGGCTGCTGTCGGAGCAGAGCGGCTACTCGCACCTGTACCTGGCGGAAGGCGGCCGCGCCCCGCGCGCGCTGACCTCGGGCCAGTGGGAAGCCTCGGCGCCGGAGCTGTCGGCGGACGGGACGACCTTCTACTTCACCTGCAACCGCAACTGGCCGGGAGACTACGAGGTCTGCGCGGTCGATCGCGAGGGCGGCCCGGTCCGCGAAGTCACCGCCCTGGACGGGGTCGAGAACTTCGTGCTGTCCCACGACGGCTCCAGGCTGCTGGTTCGCCACTCCAGCGCCTACCTGCCGCCGCAGCTGTCGGTAGTGGACGCCGCAGGCGGCAGCGCGCGCCAGCTGACCGACACCCGTACGGCCGAGTTCCGCGCCCGCGAGTGGATCCAGCCGGAAATCGTGCAGATCCCCTCGACCGACGGCGCCGGCACCATCTGGGGCAAGTACTACGGACCCGAACAGATGGAGCCGGGCCGCAAGTACCCGGTGGTGATGTTCGTGCACGGTGCCGGCTACCTGCAGAACGTGCACGCACGCTACCCGAACTACTTCCGCGAGCAGATGTTCCACAACCTGCTGGTGGACCGCGGCTTCATCGTGCTCGACCTGGACTTCCGCGCCAGCGAGGGCTACGGCCGTGATTGGCGCACCGCCATCTACCGCGACATGGGCACCCCGGAGCTGCAGGACTACCTGGACGGCCTGGCCTGGCTGGGCGAGCACAGGCAGGGCGACGTCGACCGCGCCGGCATCTACGGCGGCAGCTACGGTGGCTTCCTGACCTTCATGGCGCTGTTCAAGGAGCCCGGTGCGTTCAAGGCCGGCGCCGCGCTGCGCCCGGTGACCGACTGGTCGCAGTACAACCACCAGTACACCTCGAACATCCTCAACACCCCCGAGCTCGACCCGGAGGCCTACCTGCGCTCCTCGCCGATCGAGCTGGCCGAGGGCCTGCAGGACCACCTGCTGATCGCCCACGGGATGATCGACGACAACGTGTTCTACAAGGA
>JAEWFH010000129.1 GCA_023388955.1 Pseudomonadota bacterium | reverse complement strand
TGCACGCCTTGCGCGCGATGGGCCACGAGGCGGTCGGCATGAAGCCGGTGGCCAGTGGTTCGATCCGGGTGGAGGGTGCCCTGCGCAACGATGATGCGCTGGCCCTGCAGGCGGCCAGCCAGCCGCGGCCGGAGTACGACGACCTCAACCCGTATGCGCTCGAGCGCCCGCTGGCACCGGAGCTGGCGGCGATGGACGAGGGTCGCAGCGTCGAACTGGCGCCCATGCTGGAGGCCTTCGAGCGCCTGCAGGCTCCCGGCCGCGCGGTCGTCGTCGAGGGCGTGGGCGGTTGGGCCGCGCCGCTGTCGCCGACGCTGGACCAGGCCGACGTGGCGCGTGCGCTGCGCCTGCCGGTATTGCTCGTGGTCGGGCTGCGCCTGGGTTGCATCAACCATGCGCGGCTGACGATGCGCGCCATCGCCGATGACGGGCTGCGGCTGATCGGGTGGATCGGCTGCGAGGTCGACCCCGGCATGGAGCGGGTGGACGAGAACTTCCGCATCCTTGGCGAGCGGCTGGCCGCCCCGTGCTGGGGGCGGCTGCCGTTCCAGGATCCGGTGGATCCGGCGGCGCTGGCGGGACGGTTGGAGGTCCCGCCTCCGTTCATTCCGCCGCGCTGACGTCCGCCGTGAACCCGGGGTCGTCGAACAGCTTCGGGTAGTCCTCCACCACCGCCCGCATCCCGGCCACTGGAGCGGCCGCGGACGGGTCCTGCTCCAGGTCG
This sequence comes from Pseudomonadota bacterium, assembly GCA_023388955.1. GTDB lineage: Bacteria > Pseudomonadota > Gammaproteobacteria > Xanthomonadales > Xanthomonadaceae > Novilysobacter. The sequence goes on along the minus strand of JAEWFH010000129.1, from coordinate 28,326 downwards.
CGGGTGCCGGCCATCAACCGGGCCAGCAGGCCGTGCAGGGCGATGTCCGGTTCGGGTTCGAGGCTGCAGTTGGCGAACATGTAGGCGATCGCCTCGTCCACCTCGCCGGCCAGGGCCAGCACGTGCTCGTTGCCCAGGTGGCCCATCTCATGGTGGTGCAGGGCCTGTACCGCTTCACCGACGCGGCGCATGCCGGCCATCAGTGGCGCGTCGGGGGTCCAGGGCACGTGGCCGGCCGGGATCTCCATCACCCCGTGGTGGGCGTCGTGGTGGTCGGGGTCGTGCTGGTGGGCCGGGTCGGCGGCATGCGCGGCGTGATCGTGGGCCGCCGCGGACGCGGGCGCCGCATGGTCGTGCTGATGGGCGTCCTGGGCGACGGCATGGCCGCTTGCGAGCACCAGGGCCAGCGCAGCGGCGAGGGATAGCTTGTTCATGGGCTTCCTCCGTGAGTCGTGGGCCCATGCTGGACCCACCGGCTGCTAAGGTAGTTGATCCAGATCAGGGCCGCCGCCGGGGTTCAGCCGGGGCGGCTCGGGGCCTTACACCGCGGCGAATACCAGCGTGGCGTTGGTGCCGCCGAAGCCGAAGCTGTTGGACATCACGGTCCGGAGCTTCGCCTCGCGGCTTTCGCGCAGGACCGGGAAGCCTTCGGCCTTCGGGTCGAGGTTGTCGATATTGGCCGAGCCGGCCATGAAGCCCTCGCGCAGCATCAGCAGGCTGTAGATCGCCTCGTGCACGCTGGCCGCGCCCAGGGAGTGGCCGGTCAGGGCCTTGGTCGAGGACAGCGGCGGCACGTCGTTGCCGAACACCTCGCGCACCGCGCCCAGTTCGACCACGTCGCCGACCGGGGTCGAGGTGCCGTGGGTGTTGAGGTAGTCGATCGGCCCGACGCCCTGGCCGTCGAGGCCGGCCAGCGCCTGCTTCATGCAGCGCACCGCGCCCTCGCCGGACGGAGCGACCATGTCGACGCCGTCGGAGGTAACGCCGTAACCGACCAGCTCGGCGAGGATCTCGGCGCCACGGGCCTTTGCGTGCTCGTACTCCTCCAGCACCAGCATGCCGCCACCGCCGGCGATGACGAAGCCGTCGCGGTCGACGTCGTACGGCCGCGAGGCCGACTCCGGGGTGTCGTTGTGCTTGGTCGACAGCGCGCCCATCGCGTCGAACTGCGAGGTCATGCCCCAGTGCAGCTCCTCGCCGCCGCCGGCGAACATCACGTCCTTCACGCCGTAGCGGATCAGGTCCGCCGCCGCGCCGATGCAATGGGCCGAGGTCGCGCAGGCCGCCGAGATCGAATAGCTCAGGCCGCGGATCCCGAACGCGGTCGACAGTGCCGCCGACACGGTCGAACCCATGGTGCGCGGGACCATGTACGGGCCGACCTTGCGCACGCCCTTTTCGCGCAGCAGGTCGCCGGTGGCGATCTGCCATTCCGGCGAGCCGCCGCCGGAGCCGGCGATCAGGCCGGAGCGTTCCCCGCGGACCAGCTCTTCGGACAGCCCGGCGCGGGCGATCGCGTCGCGCATGGCCACGTAGGCGTAGGCTGCGGCGTCGCCCATGAAGCGCTTGAGCTTGCGGTCGATCTGCTCGACCAGGTCGATCTGCGGTGCGCCGGCGACATGGCTGCGCAGGCCCATCTGCGCGTACTCGGGGATGAAGCGGATGCCCGACTTCAATGCGCGCAGTGACTCGGTGACGCTGGCGGCGGCGTTGCCGATGCACGACACCACGCCCATGCCGGTGACGACGACGCGGCGGCTGCCGGCGACAGTGTTGGCGGCCATGCTCAGAACCCTTCCGTCGAGGTGAACAGGCCCACTCTAAGGTCGGAGGCCGTGTAGATCTCGCGACCGTCGACCAGCGTGCGGCCGTCGCCGATCACCAGTGCCAGCTTGCCGCGCATCACCCGGCGGATGTCGATCTCGTAGGTCACCAGTTTCGCGTCCGGGAGGATCTGCCCGGTGAACTTGACCTGCCCCACGCCGAGCGCACGGCCGCGGCCGGGCTCGCCCAGCCACGGCAGGTAGAAACCGCACAGCTGCCACATCGCATCCACGCCCAGGCAGCCGGGCATGACCGGATCGCCGAGGAAGTGGCAGTCGAAAAACCACAGGTCGGAGCGGATGTCGAGTTCGGCGCGGATCACGCCCTTGCCGTACTTGCCGCCCTCGGTCGAGATCTCGGTGATGCGGTCGAACATCAGCATCGGCGGCGCCGGCAGGCGTGCGTTGCCGGGGCCGAACATCTCGCCACGGGCGCAGGCCAGCAACTGGTCGCGATCAAAGGAAGAAGGTCGGTCCATGGGCTCGGAAAGGGGCGGGAGGGCCGGCCATTGTGCCGCGTCCGCCGATCCGGCGGCGGTGACGGAGGTCAAGTCGCCATCTTCCGCATCCGCCAGCGGCTGTCCGGCGCCTGAATGGCGCCGCTGGCTCCATATTTGCAACACAGCCTGTCACGCCCGGGCGGGACCAGTTGGTTTATCCTGTTGAGCGCATTCACGCGCCGAGATGCACCGGCCGCCCCGCATGCGCGGGGACCCCCGGGCATCGTGCCTGCATCCCACGCGCGCCCACCGTGGACCGGTCCCGGCGGGAGCGATTTGATCCTGGTCAAGCCGGCTGGCGACGCCGGCCCCACAATTGCCCGCAACTATCCTGAAGGTCTGCCAATGACTGTCCAAGACGCCGCAGTGGCGGCTGGTCCCGTGTCCGCCGGACGGGGATCGGAGGCTACGGCCACCGGCCACTACAACGACAAGATCGTCCACTGGTTCACCATCGCAACGGTGTTCTGGGGCATCGTCGGCATGGGCGTCGGGGTGTTGATCGCAGCCCAGCTGTACTGGCCGGCGCTCAACTTCGACACGCCGTGGCTGAGCTACGGGCGCCTGCGTCCGCTGCACACCAACGGGGTGATCTTCGCGTTCGGCGCGACCTCGCTGATCGCCACCAGCCTGTACGTGGTCCAGCGCACCTGCCACACCCGGCTGATCTCCGACAAGCTGGCGACGTTCGTGTTCTGGGGCTGGAACCTGGCCATGGTCGGCGCGGTGATCACCCTGCCGCTGGGCATCACCCAGGGCAAGGAGTACGCCGAGCTGGAGTGGCCGATCGACCTGCTGATCCTGGTGACCTGGGTCGCCTACGGCTGGCTGTTCTTCGGCACCGTGGCCAAGCGCAAGGTGCAGCACATCTACGTGGCTAACTGGTTCTATGCCGCGTTCATCATCGGCGTGGGCATGCTGCACATCGTCAACAACCTGGCCATCCCCGCCGGGCTGTGGAAGTCCTACCCGGTCTACAGCGGCGCCGTCGATGCGATGGCGCAGTGGTGGTACGGCCACAATGCGGTCGCGTTCCTGCTGACCGTCGGCTTCCTGGCGATGATGTACTACTACGTGCCCAAGCAGGCGCAGCGCCCGATCTACTCCTACCGGCTGTCGATCGTGCACTTCTGGGCGCTGATCTCGCTGTACATGTGGGCGGGCCCGCACCACCTGCACTACACCGCGCTGCCGGATTGGGCGCAGTCGGTGGGCATGGTGTTCTCGGTCGTGCTGCTGGCGCCGTCCTGGGGCGGCGCGATGAACGGCATCCTGACCCTGTCGGGGGTGTGGCACAAGCTGCGCACCGACCCGATCCTCAAGTTCCTGATCGTGGCCATCAGCTTCTACATGATCGCCACCTTCGAAGGCCCGCTGCTGTCGATCAAGACGGTCAACTCGTTGTCGCACTACACCGACTGGACCGTGGGCCACGTGCACGCCGGCACCCTGGGCTGGGTGGCGATGATCGTGGTCGGGTCGATCTACTCGATGTACCCGCGCCTGATCGGCGCGGCCGGGATGTACTCGACCCGGCTGATCGACGTGCACTTCTGGATGCACACCCTGGGCGTGGTGTTCTACATCGTCTCGATGTGGATCGCCGGCATCTCGCAGGGCCTGATGTGGCGCGCCACCAACCCCGACGGCACGTTGACCTACAGCTTCGTCGAGTCGCTGGTGGTCACCTACCCGTACTACCTGGGCCGGCTGTTCGGCGGCCTGTTGATCCTTGGCGGCATGGTGCTGATGGGCTGGCACGTGTGGAAGACGTACAAGTCGGTCGAGGCCCCGGTGGCCAACCCGGTCCTTCCCCCGCACCCCGACACGGCGCGCGCCTGACCGTACGAAGGAAGCATCGATGAGCATTGCACACGAGAAACTCGAGAAGAACATCGGCGTCCTGGCCGTGCTGGTGGCCATCGCGGTGTCGCTGGGCGGCCTGGCCGAGATCGTCCCGCTGATGTACCAGGCCGAGGCGATCAAGCCGCTGCCGGGCATGAAGCCGTACCCGGCGCTGGAGCTGGCCGGTCGTGACGTCTACGTCCGCGAGGGCTGCTACAACTGCCACTCACAGATGGTGCGCACCCTGCGCTTCGAGACCGAGCGCTATGGCCACTACTCCCTGGCCGGCGAGTCGGTCTATGACCGCCCGTTCCAGTGGGGCTCCAAGCGCACCGGGCCGGACCTGGCCCGCGTGGGCGGCCGCTACTCCGACGACTGGCACCGCGTGCACCTGGTCGACCCGCGCGCGGTGGTGCCCGAGTCGAACATGCCGGCGTTCCCGTGGCTGGAGCGCAACATGGTCGATCCGGAAACCGTCCAGCTGCGCATGAGCCGGCTGCAGAAGCTGGGCGACCCGTACTCCGACGAGGAGATCGAGGCCGCCGCGACGGAGGTCGAGGGCAAGACCGAGCTGGACGCGGTCGTGGCCTACCTGCAGGGCCTGGGCCGGTACGCACCTCGCGGAGGCTGAACCATGCTCTCGGGACTCATCACGCTGTTCCTGCTGCTGTTGTTCCTGGCCATCGTGGTCTGGGCCTGGCAGCCGCGGAACAAGAAGAACTTCGACGCCACGGCACGCCTGGCGGTCGAGGATGACGAAGGCAACGCCGGCAACGGCACCCAGCGCACGGACAAGAAGGGGACGCAAGCATGAGCACGGGCTGGAACTGGTACATCATCGCCCTGACCGCGCTGAACCTGCTCGGCCTGGCCTGGCTGTTGTGGTGGACGTCCAAGCGCCGTCCCGGCGACCCGCGTCCGGAGGAGACCAGCCACTACTGGGACGAGGACGTCACCGAGTACAACAAGCCGATGCCGCGCTGGTGGATCAATGGCTTCTATATCGCGATCATCTTCGCGATCGGCTACCTCATCTGGTACGGCGGCATGGGGTCGATCCCGGGCGTCAGCGGCTGGAGTTCGGCGGGCGAGCACGCGGTCGCCAAGGCCGCCGCCGACGAGCGCCTGGAAGAGACCTTCCGCCCCTACCAGGGTCGTCCGCTGCCCGAGCTGGCCGGTGATCCGGTGGCGATGGAGCTGGGCCGTTCGATCTTCGCCAATACCTGCGCCACCTGCCACGGCTCCTCGGCCCAGGGCGCGATCGGCTACCCGAACCTGAGCGACGACATCTGGCACTGGGGCGGCGAGCCCGAGCAGATCCTGCAGACCGTGCTCGACGGCCGCGAGGGCATCATGCCCGAGTGGGGCACCGTGCTCACCGGCATGGGCGGGGACAATGCGGTCGACTACGTGATCGCCTACACCCGCACCCTCGGCCACTCCCAGGAGGCCATCGGCAGCGACTTCCTGGCCGCCCAGGGCAAGCGCCTGTACGAGGGCGTGTGCGTGGCCTGCCACGGCATCGACGGCAAGGGCACCCAGGCGCTTGGCGCGCCCGACCTGACCGACGACTACTGGATGTACGGCGACAGCAAGGAAAGCCTGTACGAAACCATCGCCAACGGGCGCCACGGCGTCATGCCGCCCCACCGCGAGCTGCTGGGCGAGACCCGCTCGCGCCTGGTCGCCGCCTGGGTCTGGTCGCTGTCCAACCAGCCCGGCACGGAGGGTGCCGCGGGAGGCGCGCAGTGACGCGCATCCCGCCATCGCAACGGCTGGATTACCCGCCCCGACCGCTCGCGCAGCGGATCGGGGCGATTGCGTGGCCGAGCTTCTTCGCCGCGGGCGTGGCGACGATGGTGTTCTTCGCCTTCGTCGACCCGCTGGAGCTGCGCGACCTGACCTTCCCGGGCATCGAGATCACCCGGTCGATGGGCTACACGATCGGGTTCTTCATGTTCTGGCTGGCGACCGCGTCGTCGAGCCTGTTCACCTGGTGGCTGCTGCGCCCGGCCAGCCGCTTCAACCGCACGTTGCCGCGCGACGGCAGCAAGTAAGGAAAACGTGAGCAAGAAGATCGACATCGACCTGCTCGACGGCGGCGGCGACTCGCTGTACGTCAAGGAGCGCAAGGTCTATCCCCGCGACGTCCACGGAAAACTGGACCGCCTGCGCCGCCTCGCCGTGTGGTGGCTGCTGGGTATGTTCTACGTCTTCCCGTGGCTGGGCTGGGATGGCCGACAGGCGGTGTTGTTCGACTTGCCCGCACGCCAGTTCCATGTCTTCGGCCTGACCTTCTGGCCGCAGGACTTCAGCTTCCTGGCACTGCTGCTGATCATCCTGGCGCTGACGCTGTTCTTCGTCACCGCGGTGGCGGGGCGATTGTGGTGCGGATTCGCCTGTCCGCAGACGGTCTGGACCGAGGTGTTCCTGTGGATGGAGCGCTGGACCGAGGGCGACCGCAGCAAGCGGATGAAGCTCGATGCCGGGCCGTGGAACCGCGAGAAGGTCCTGCGCAAGGGCGCCAAGCACTTCCTGTGGGTGGTGTTTTCGCTCTGGACCGGCTTTACCTTCGTCGGCTTCTTCACCCCGATCGTCGGCCTCGCCGACCGGGTGTGGCCGTTTGGCTGGAACGGCTGGGAAACATTCTGGGTGCTGTTCTACGGCCTGGCCACGCTGGGCAACGCCGGCTTCCTGCGCGAGCAGGTGTGCAAGTACATGTGCCCCTACGCGCGCTTCCAGAGCGCCATGTTCGACCGCGACACGCTGATCATCGCCTACGACCCGATGCGCGGGGAGCCGCGCGGGCCGCGCAAGCGCGGGCTGGGCAGCGTGGCCGAGCGCGGCCGCGGGTTGCTCGACAAGTTCACCGCCTACGACTACGTGTTCCGGGCCGCCAAGCATCCGAGCGCGGCCGATTCGCGGGCGCAGGCGCGCGGCGTGATCACCTTCGACGCCGGCGACCAGGAAGCCGCGCCGCTGCCGAAGTTCGCGCCCGAGGAGCTGGGTGACTGCATCGACTGCACCATGTGCGTGCAGGTCTGCCCGGTCGGTATCGACATCCGCAACGGGCTGCAGTACGAGTGCATCGCCTGCGGGCTGTGCGTGGACGCCTGCAACGACGTCATGGACAAGATGGGCTACGAGCGTGGCCTGATCCGCTACACCTCGCAGAACGCCATCGACGGCGAGCCGACCAAGGTCCTGCGGCCGCGGATCCTGGTCTACGGCGCGTTCCTGCTGGCGCTGGTCGTCGCCTTTGCCTGGGGCATTGGCTCGCGCAGCCCGCTGATCGTGGACGTGTTGCGCGACCGCAACGCGTTGTACCGGGTGGTCGGCGAGGACGTGGACAACGTCTATACCCTCAAGCTCGTAAACAAGACCGATTCCGCCCAGCAGTACGTGGTGACGCTGGAGCCGGCCAACCCGGCCATCCGCCTGCGCGGCGGCAGCCAGGTGCAGGTGGATGCAGGACCCGCGCAGGTGCTCTCGGTGCCGGTCGAGCTGACCGCACCCGGCGACACCCGCGGCCGCCATGACGTGACCTTCGTGATCGAGAGCGCCGACGGCAGCGCCCGCGAGACCGTCGACAGCAGCTTCTTCGGACCGATGTGATGACTGACAAGAACCCGCAGGATCCCGCAACCCGTTCTTCCCCCTGGCGCCAGCCGGTGATGTGGCTGGTGGTGGGGCTGCCGCTGGCGGTGGTGGTCGCCGGCATCGTGATGATCATCCTGGCCGGTGGCCAGGGCGCGACCGATGTGGTGCCCGACGAGGTCCGCCGCACGGCCCAGATCCAGACCGCCGACCTGGGTCCGGACCAGCTCGCCCACGACATGCGCCTGAGCGCGATCGCCCGGATCGACCTGGAGGGGGGCTTCGTCGAGGTGCTGCCGGTGAACGGCGACTTCGACCGCCAGGCCCCGCTGCGGCTGCAGCTGCTGCATCCGGCGCTGGAAGACGGCGACGTGGGCGTGGAGGTGCAGCCGACCGCGACCGGCTGGCGCGCCGAGGCCACCCCGGGCGTCGAACACGCCTGGCGGGTCCGGCTGGAGCCGCTGGACGGCAGCTGGCGGCTGCACGGCCGGCTGCCGGCCGGCCAGCAGGCGGTGAGCCTGCGCCCGTCGATGGAACTGGGTGCGCCCGAGGATGCCTCCCGCCAACCGTTCGCCCACGGCCAGGCGCAGTAGGCGCATGCGATGTCGGCAACGCTCCTACAGGAGTCCGGGGGGACCGCCAGCGCGGTGACGCCGGCCCGTACCTGCCACCATTGCGGCGAACCCCTGCCGCAGCACCCTGCGGTGCACCGCGTGGATGGCGTCGAGCAGCGTTTCTGCTGTGACGGCTGCGCCGCCGCCGCGCAGTGGATCGACGAGGCCGGGCTGGACGACTACTACCGCCTGCGCAGCGAGCATGCCGGGCGGGTCGGCACCGAGGACGTCGACCTGTCGGTCTGGGACCGCAGTGAAGTCCAGGCCGAACACGTACGCGAGATCCCCGGGGGCCGCGAGGTCACCCTGCTGACCGACGGCATGCGCTGCGCCGCCTGCGCCTGGCTGATCGACCGCGCGCTGGTGCGCGAGCCGGGCGTGATCGAGGCCAGCGCGAACGCCGTGACCGGCCGCATCCGGCTGGCCTGGGACCCGGCGAAGACGATCCTGTCGCGGCCGCTGCAGCGCCTGCTGGCGCTGGGCTACAAGCCCTACCTGGCCGGCGGCGAGGAGCGCGAGAAGGCCCGCCGCGCCGAGCGCAACCGCGACCTGGTCCGCATCGGCATCGCCGGGCTGGCGTCGATGCAGGCGATGATGGTCGCCGAGGCGCTGTACCTGGACTTCAACAACACCATGTCGATCCCGGCGCGTGACTTCCTGCGCTGGATCACCTTCCTGCTGTCGACCCCGGTGGTGTTCTGGTCGGGCTGGCCGTTCCTGTCCGGTGCCTGGCGCGAGCTGCGCAACCGACAGCTGGGCATGGACACGCTGATCGCCAGTTCCACGCTGCTGGCCTATTTCGCCAGCGTGGTCGCCACCGTCCAGGGCCTCGACCACGTCTGGTACGACGCGGCGGTGATGTTCGTGTTCCTGCTGCTGGCGGCCCGGATGCTGGAGAAACGCGCCCGCGCGGTGGCCTCCGCGCAGGTGGACGCACTGGCCCGGGCGCGGCCGGCCTTCGCCACCCGCGAGAAGCCCGACGGCAGCCGCGAATCGGTGCCGCTGGCCGCGCTGGAGGTGGGCGACATCGCCTGCGTGGCCGTGGGCGAGGTGGTGCCCGCCGACGGCCGGCTGCTGGAGCCGGCGCGGCTGGAGGAGGCGCTGCTGACCGGCGAGCCGGCACCAGTCGAGCACGTGGCGGGCGACATCGCCTACGCCGGTACCGTCTGCCGCGAGCGCCCGACCCGGCTGGAGGTGCTGGCCATCGGCGCCGGCACCCGCCTGGCGGAGCTGTCGCACCTGGTCGAGCAGGCGCAGTCGCAGCGCCCGGAGCTGGCCCGCAGTGCAGGGCGCATCGCCCACCACTTCGTGGCCGGCCTGATCGTGGCGACCCTGCTGGTCTACCTGGGCTGGCGCATCTACGACCCGTCGCGCGCCTTCGAGGTGACCCTGTCGCTGCTGGTGATCAGCTGCCCGTGCGCGCTGTCGCTGGCCGTGCCTTCGGCGCTGACCTCGGCGCACGGGGCGCTCGCCCGGCTGGGCGTGCTGGCGGTGCGCGAGAACGCATTGGAAACCCTGTCCGGCGCCACCGATATCGTCTTCGACAAGACCGGCACCCTCAGCGACGGCCATCCGGAACTGGCGGGGATCGAAGTGCTGGCCCCGGGCTTCGACCAGGACGAGGTACTGCGCATCGCCGCAGCGCTGGAGCGCGACAGCGGCCATCCCATCGCCCGTGCCTTCGCCGGCGTCGACGCGGTGCCGATGGCGGCCGCCGTGCAGGCAGTCCCGGGGCAGGGCATCGGTGGCGAGGTCGATGGCGTGGCCTGGCGGCTGGGGCGCGCCGGCTACGCGACCGGGGACCGCGAACCCGATGACGACCACGTCTGGCTCGGTGACGGCAGCCGTGCCGTGGCCCGCTTCCGCCTGTCCGAGGCCGAGCGGCCCGACGCCGCCGCCGCGGTGGGAGCCCTGCGGGCACTCGGGCTGCGCGTGCACTTGGCCAGCGGCGATGCGCCCGCGCCGGTGGAGCGTTTCGCCGCGCGGGTCGGCATCGAGGCGCCGCGCGCACGGCAGACGCCGGAGGACAAGCTGGCCTTCGCCCGCGCGTTGCAGGCCGAGGGCCGGGTGGTGGCGATGGTCGGCGACGGCCTAAACGATGCGCCGGTACTTGCCGGCGCCGACGTGTCGCTGGCGGTGGGCGAGGGCGCGGCACTGGCCCAGCGCGCCGCCGACCTGGTCCTGACCGGGCCCACGCTGCTGCGTATCCCGCAGGCGATCGAGGTCGCGCGCAAGGGCCAGCGGGTCATCCGCCAGAACCTGGCCTGGGCGACCGGCTACAACGTGCTGGCGATCCCGCTGGCCGCCGCCGGCCTCGTCACCCCGTGGCTGGCCGCGCTGGGCATGGCCCTGTCCTCGCTGGTGGTGACCGTGAACGCGTTGCGGCTGTCGCGGGGCGAACGCCCGCGCGCGGCGAACGAAACCCTGGAGGCAGCCACATGAACATCCTGCTGTTGATGATCCCGCTGGCGCTGGTGCTGCTGGTGGCCGCGATCCTGGCCTTCGTCTGGGCGGTGCGCCGCGGCCAGTTCGAGGACCTGGACACCCCGGCCATCGACATCCTGCGCGAGGACCCGACCGAGCGCGCGACCCGGGCACGCGTGGAAGCACGGCGGGCCGCCGCCCTGGGGTCGGACGCGACCACCGCGGCGGAGCCGGGCGACGATACGGATCCCGCCGTGGCGGCCGCGCCGGGAACGGACCGGGACCGCAGTGCCGATTGACTGGCTGACCCTGGGCGCGGCGCTGCTGACCGGCCTGCTGGGCGGCGTGCACTGCGCGGCCATGTGCGGGGGCATCGCCACCGGCTTCTCGGCCATGGCGCCGCGCGCCAGCTGGTGGTCGGCCCTGCAGCCCAACCTGGGCCGGATCCTGGGCTACACGCTGGCCGGCCTGGTGGCGGGCGGGATCGGCCGCGGCATCGTCGAGGTCGCGCGGATCGACTGGCTGGGCTGGGGCCTGCGCATGGCGGTCGGCCTGGTGCTGGTGGTCGCCGCGCTGCGGCTGCTGGACCGCAAGGGCCGGCTGGCGTTCCTGTCGCGCTCGGGCAACACCCTGTGGCAGTGGTTGCGCCCGCTGCAGCGGCGGATGCTGCCGGCCAACACGCCGGCGCGGCGCATCGGGCTGGGCATGCTGTGGGGCTGGATGCCGTGCGGGCTGAGCACCACGATGCTCGCCGCCGCGTGGCTGCAGGCGGATGCCCGCAACGGCGCGCTGACCATGGCCGCCTTCGGCCTGGGCACGCTGCCGATGATGCTGCCGTTGACCTGGGCGGGTGCGCGGCTGGGCCAGCGCCTGCAGCGCGGCGGCCTGCGCACCGCGGCCGGCCTGCTGGTGCTGCTGGCAGGGGTGCTCACCATCTTCTCGCCCTGGCTGATGCAGGTGCCGGGGCTGCACGGCCTGCTGGTCGCGCTGGGGTGCCTGCCACCGCAGGCGCACTGAGCCTCAGGCGACGCCGCGCGCCTGCAGCGGGGGCATCTCCGATTCCCGGTGGGCCAGGCTTTCCAGCTTCTCGGGAACCAGGATCTCCACCCGGCGTCCGGATACCTGGATCACGCCTTCCTCCTGCAACCGGCTGAAGCCACGGCTGACGGTCTCCAGCGCCAGGCCGAGGAAGCGGGCGATGTCGTCGCGGCTCATCGGCAGCACCAGTGAGGTCGACGAGCCGCCGGCCTGCGCCACCCGGTGCGACAGGCCATGCAGGAACAGCGCGATGCGCTCGCCGGCCTGGCGCCGCACCAGCATCCCGATGTGGTCCTGTTCGCGCTCCAGCCGCTGGCCGATGATCCGCAGCAGGTGTTGCTGCAGCTGAGGCAGTTGCATGGCGATCGCCGCCAGGCGCTCGTACGGAACCTCGCAGACGTTGGCATCGGTCAGTGCCACCGCCTCGCAGCGGTGCTGGCCACTGCCCAGCGCATCCAGCCCGATCAACTCGCCGGGCAGATGGAAGCCGAGCACCTGCTCCTCGCCGTCCTCGGTGACCAGCACGGTCTTGAAGGCACCGTCGCGGCCCACGAACAGCGGCCCCAGCGGGTCCCCGGCGTGGAACAGCCGCTCGCCGCGCCCGATCCGGCGCCGGCGGCGCACCACGTTGTCCAGCCGCTCCAGCTCCCCGGCGCTGATGCCGGCCGGTTCGCACAGCCGGTGCAGGGAGCAGCGCGCGCAGTTCCTGCGCAGGCGCTCCAGGTCGAGGTGCCCGGGAGGTGGGGGAACGGAAGCGTCCATTGCCGCAATGGTGCCATGCCGGGGCCCGGCGCACATGTGCCGGAGTCCGTCGGGCGGGAGCTACAATGCGACCGATGGAGATCTTCAAGGCATTCACCCTCGAGGCGGCCCACCGCCTGCCCAACGTGCCCGAGGGGCACAAGTGCGCCCGGCTGCACGGCCATTCGTTCCGGATCGAGATCCACGTCGAGGGCGAACTCCAGCCCGATACCGGCTGGGTGATGGACTACGCGGACATCAAGGCCGCCTTCCAGCCGCTGTACCGGCAGCTGGACCACCACTACCTCAACGAGATCGAGGGCCTGGAGAATCCGACCAGCGAGCGCCTGGCGGTGTGGATCTGGGACCACCTCAAGCCGGTGCTGCCGCAACTGTCGGAGATCGTGGTCCACGAGACCTGCACCTCCGGCTGCCGCTACCGCGGCTGAGCGTAGCCCCCGCGGGCGACTTCGCCCCGGCCTGACCCAGGTCAGGTACCGCGCGCCGCCCCGTCGTGATGATGGCGCCTGGAGGCGCCATGCAGTTACCCGACCCGCACCGGCCCGCACTGGCCGGCGTCCGCGCGGCCATCGATGCCATCGACACCCTGCAGCTTGCGCTGCTGGGCGCGCGCGGCCGCCTGGCGGTACGCGCCGGGCGTGCCAAGCACTACGCCGGCCTGCCCGCGAGCGACCCGGCCCGGGAGGCGCGGGTGCATGGACGGGCACGGCGGCTGGCGGTGCGCTTCGGGGTCGAACCGGACACCGCCGACGCGGCGCTGGCCGTGGCGGTCGCCGACGCACGCCGGCGACAGGGGCTGGAACCTGACCTGGATCAAGGCCGGCCCGGTACCCGTGGGGGGATCATCGCGTCCGCCATGCATACCACCACCGACACCGGGCCGGCCGCTGCCGGCGCCCGCCGCGCGCTGCGCCTGCTCCCACCGCCACGGCGGCTGGCACCGCTGCTGCGCGCGATCCCCGCCCACCGCCAGCGGCGCCTGCTCGAGTCCGCGATGGCGCGGGTACTGAAGCCGTCGCTGGACGGCGGCGACCTGGACTTCATGCGTGGGCGCAGGCTCGGCATCGAAGTCCGCGACCTGGGCCTGTCGTGGGTGGTCGAACTGCGCGGCGACGCGCTGGCCGTAGTCGACGGCAAGGCCGAGGCCAGCGTGCGCGGCGACGCCACCGACCTGCTGCTGCTGGCCAGCCGGCTGGAGGACGCGGACACGCTGTTCTTCCAGCGCCGGCTGGAGCTGACCGGCGACACCGAGCTTGGCCTGACCGTACGCAACCTGCTTGAGCGGCTGCCGTGGGAGGCAATCCCGCTCGGCCTGCGCATCGCCCTCAACCGCGGTGCCCGCCTGGCCCGCGCCGCGCGCGCCGCCCACCGCGGGCACTGACCCCAGGAACTTCCGGATGAATGCAGTCGCCGTCCCGGCCGCGCCGCGCTGGCGCGAGGGGCTTGAAACCGAGTACGCCCCGCTGGTGCACAAGCTCGAGCAGCTGATCCCGTGCATGGAGGTGCCGCTGCACCTGCCGTGGGTCGACGCCATCAACACGCTCAAGAAGCAGCGTGGCGCGGTGATCATGGCCCACAGCTACCAGTCGCCGGAGATCTTCCACGGCGTGGCCGACATCACCGGCGATTCGCTGGCGCTGGCCCAGGCCGCCGCCGACTGCGACAGCGACCTGATCGTACTGTGCGGCGTCCACTTCATGGCCGAGAGCGCGAAGATCCTCGCTCCGCACAAGACCGTGCTGCTGCCCGACCTGGCGGCCGGCTGCTCGCTTGCCTCCTCGATCACCGGTGCCGACGTGCGCGCGCTGCGTGCCGCCCATCCGGGCGTGCCGGTGGTCAGCTACGCCAACACCTCCGCCGAGGTGAAGGCCGAGTCCGACGCCTGCTGCACATCGGCCAATGCCGTGCAGGTGGTCGAGGCGATGGCCGCCGAGACCGGCAGCGACCGGGTGATCTTCCTCCCGGACCGTTACCTGGGCAGCTGGGTGGCCACGCAGACCGGGGTCGAGCTGGTGCTGTGGAACGGCACCTGCGAGGTGCACGAGAAGTTCACCGCGCAGGAGGCCCGGCATACCCGCGAGCGCTTCGAGGCGAAGATCGTCGCCCACCCCGAGTGCGCGCCGGAGGTGCTGGCCGAGGCCGACTTCGTCGGTTCCACCAGCGCCATGGGCCGCTGGCTGGAGAAGGAGAAGCCGGAGCGGGTGGCGATGGTTACCGAGTGCTCGATGGCCGACAACCTGCGTGACCAGTTCCCGCAGGTGCAGTTCATCAAGCCCTGCAACCTGTGCCCGCACATGAAGCGCATCACCCTGCCCAACATCCACGCGGCGCTGGTGGAGAACCGGCACGAGATCACCATCGCGCCGGAGGTGATCGACCGTGCCCGGGCCGCACTGGATCGGATGCTGGCGGTGGGGCGCCGGGAACGGGTCTGAACGCCGTGGCGCGAGGGGAGGCGCCGCTGGTCGTGGTCGGCAGTGGCGTGGCCGGGCTGTGCACCGCACTGGCCGCCGCGCCCCGCCCGGTGCTGTTGCTCGGCCGCGGCCACCAGGGGGGTGGCAGCGCCAGCGAACTGGCCCAGGGCGGGGTCGCGGCGGCGATGGGGCCCGGCGACCGGGTCGCCGACCACGTCGCCGACACCCTCGCGGCGGGGGTGGGGCACAACGACCGCGGCCGGGTGGAGTTGCTGGCCGCCGCCGCGCCGGCGGCGATCGGCTGGCTGCTCGCCCATGGCGTCGCCTTCGACCGGGACGACGACGGTGGACTGCGGCTCGGGCGCGAGGGCGGGCACGGCCGGGCGCGGATCGTCCATGGGGGCGGGGACGCCAGTGGCGCGCGGATCGTGGAGGCACTGGCGGCCGCGATGGGCGCGGCCCCGCACGTGCAGTGGCGGGGCGGGGTGGAGGCGAACGGGCTGGTCCTGCGCGGTGGGGAGGTGGCCGGGGTCCACATCCAGGCTGCGGGCGCTTCCGCAGGCGAGTGGGTCGAGGCGTCCGGAGTCGTGCTGGCGACCGGTGGGATCGGCGCCCTGTTCGCGCGGACCACCAACCCGGCCGGTGCCGACGGCGCCGGGTTGGCCCTGGCCATGGCCGCCGGCGCCCGGGTGCGCGACCTGGAGTTCGTGCAGTTCCATCCCACCGCGCTGGACGTCCCCGGCCACACCCTGCCGCTGGTGACCGAGGCGCTGCGCGGTGCCGGCGCCCGGCTGGTGGCGGCGGACGGCTGGCCGGTGATGCGCGGCGTGCATCCGCGGGGCGACCTGGCCCCGCGGGACGTCGTTGCCCGCGCGGTCCTGGAGGCCGCCCGCGAGGGGCCGGTCGGGCTGGACGCACGGGGACTGGGGATCGACTGGCCGCGCGAGTTCCCCACCGTGCTCGCCCGTTGCCTGGCGCACGGCCTGGATCCACGCAAGCAGCGGATCCCGGTGACGCCCGCGGCGCACTTCCACATGGGCGGGGTGGCGACCGATGCGCTCGGGCGTACCAGTGTCCCGGGCCTGTACGCGGTCGGCGAAGTGGCGTGTACCGGCGTGCATGGGGCCAACCGGCTGGCGAGCAACTCGCTGCTGGAGGCGGTGGTGTTCGGGCGCCGGCTGGGCGGCCACCTGGCAGGTGGCGTGCACACCGTTCCGGCAGGCCGCGGGCGCGAGGTACGCCTGGGCGCTGGCCTGGGCAAGGCGGAGCGCGAGCGCCTGGCGCTGGCGATGTGGCGCGCGGCCGGACCGGTCCGCAATGCGCGTGACCTGCACGCCGCCCTGGCCGCGGCGAAGGGCGGGTCCCGCGACGGCTGGCAGGCACGGCTGTGCGCGGGGATCCTCAGCGCGGCCGTGCAGCGCCGCGGGAGCCTGGGCGCGCACTGGCGCTCGGATGCCGCCGGCGCCGCCCTGGCCCTGGCCTAGTCCGGGCTAGTCCGCCTGCTCCACCGCAGTCGGCTGCGAGTGCCCGGCGCGCATGCCCGGCTCCCCATGCCAGTAGCCGTTGCGTGCGCCGATCCGCGGCGGCGCGACCGGCGAGGTGCGCGCCAGGTCGAAGTGTTCGACCACCTCGCGGCAGCCTTCGGCCTGCGGGTAGATCCGCAGCACGTCCACGCCCAGGGCGCGCAGCTCCGGTAGTTCCGGGCCCAGGTCGGTGACTTCCTCGCCCTGGATCTGGATCCCGTTGATGCGCAGGAAGGACTCGCCTTCGCGGGTGGCCAGCGGCATGCCGTCGGGGTAGTCGATGCAGCGGAAGCCGCAGCGGTCCTTGGGCACGTCCAGTGCGCGGGCGGTGAAGCAGCGGGCCGAGAACGACAGCGGCAACCGGCCCCAGGCGATCACCTCCAGCTCCGGCATGCGGCCGCCTTCGGCCAGCAGCGCGTCGCGCAGTTCGGTGATGAGTTGGCGGCCCTGCTCGACGCCGGGCACCCAGCGCCGCAGCCCGTCCTCCATCAGCATCGCCAACGCGTGGTGGTTGTAGACGTTGAGCGTGGGCCCGGCGACGAAGGGCAGGCCGGCGCTGCGGCAGGCCTGGACCGCGGACAGGTCGTTGGCCTCCAGCCAGAAGCCGCCGTCGGCGACCAGCCGCTCCAGCACGCCCAGCTCGGATTCGGCCTCGATCAGCGCCAGGCTGGAAAGCACCACCTGCTTGCCGCCCGCCGCCAGTTCGCGGGCCAGCTCGATCCAGTCGCCGGTGCCCAGCTCACGGCGCTTGCTGCATACCGTCTCGCCCAGGTAGACGATGTCGACCGGCCAGTGGGCGGCTTCGCGGTAGAAGGCGAGGGTGCGTTCGCGCGGCCAGAAGTACTGCAGCGCGCCGAGGCTGAGTTTCATCGAGTGCGATTCCTGCGATCCGCTCAATGCCAGGAGCGGTGGTAGGGCCCGAGGGTGGTCTGGTGGCCCTCGGCATGGGCCGACAGTGCGTCCTGCCATTCCGGCCGGGGCTGCCAGCCGTCGGGGGCGGCCGCGTGGCGGTCCAGGGCCTGGCGCCAGGTGCGGGTGACCGCGCGCACGTAGGCGGTGCCGCGCTGGCGGCCCTCGACCTTCAGCGCCACCACGCCGGCCTTGGCCAGGCGCGGGATCAGTTCCAGGGTGTTGAGGCTGGTCGGCTCCTCCAGCGCGTGGAAGATCTCGTTGCCGACGTTGAAACGGCCCTTGCACACGGTCGGGTAGCCGGCCGGCTCGGCGGGCTGGAAACGGTCGATCAGCACGTGATTGAGGCGGGCGGTGCGGCTGCCGTCCTCGAACTCGTCCCAGCGCACGAAGCTGGCCGGCGAACACACGCCGTGGCGGTTGGGCGAGGCGCCGGTGACGTAGCTGGAGAGCTGGCAGCGACCCTCGACCATGATGCACAGGCTGCCGAAGGCGAACACCTCGATCGCCACCGGCGAGCGCTCGCACAGCCGCTCCACCTGCTGGATCGAGAGCACCCGCGGCAGCACCGCGCGGGCGATGCCGAAGCGTTCGTAGGCATAGCGCAACGCCGGCTCGGTGGTCGCCGAACCCTGCACCGACAGGTGCCGCGCCATCGACGGATGGGTGCGCGCGGCGTAGTCGAGCACGCCCATCTCGGCGGCGATGATCGCGTCCGCGCCCAGCTCGGCGGCCTTGTCGACGGCGCCGTGCCACAGCTTCAGGCGCGCGCTGTCCGGGTAGGTGTTGAGCGCCAGGTAAACCTTGGCGCCCTTGGCGCGCGCGTACTGCATGCCGGCGCGCAGTTCCGCGTCGGTGAAGTTCAGGCCGGGGAAGGCCCGGGCGTTGGTCTGGTCGCGGAAGCCGGCGTAAACCGCATTGGCCCCCGCGTCGACCGCCGCCTGCAATGCCGGCAGATTGCCGGCCGGACACACCAGTTGCATTGCCTTCCCCGCTGGACAGGAGCGGGCATCCTCGCCCCCGTTCAGCAATGTCGTCCTTGACCTGGGTCAGGTGCCGGCCGGATCACTTCCCGGTGCGCAGCTGCGACCACAGTGCGTCAACCCGGCGCTCGACCCGTGGATCCAGGCGGATCGGCTGGCTCCAGGCCCGGCTGGTCTCGCCGGGCCATTTGTTGGTGGCATCGATGCCCAGCTTGGAACCGAGGCCCGCAACCGGACTGGCGAAGTCGAGGTAGTCGATCGGGGTGTTCTCCACCAGCATGGTGTCGCGCGCCGGGTCGACCCGGGTCGAGATCGCCCACAGCACCTGCGACCAGTCGCGTGTGTCGATGTCCCCGTCGACCACGATCACGAACTTGGTGTAGGTGAACTGCCGCAGGTACGACCACACCCCCATCATCATCCGCCGCGCGTGGCCGGCGTACTGCTTGCGGATCGACACCACCGCGATGCGGTACGAGCACGCCTCCGGCGGCAGGTAGAAGTCGACCACCTCCGGGAACACCTTGCGCAGCAGCGGCACGAACACGTCGTTGAGCGCCATCGCCAGCACCGAGGGTTCGTCGAAGGGCGCCCGGCCCATGTAGCTGCCCTGGTAGATCGCATCGTTGCGCAGGCGCATGCGCTCCAGGCTCAGCACCGGGAAGTGGTCCTGTGCGTTGTAGTAGCCGGTGTGGTCGCCGAACGGCCCTTCCAGCGCGGTATCGCCGGGATGGATCACGCCCTCGAACACCATCTCCGCACCCGCCGGCGCATCCAGGCCGGTGCGCTCGCTGTGCCACACGCGCGTGCGCTCGCCGCGCAGCAGGCCGGCGAACTCGAACTCCGACAGCGTGTCCGGGACCGGTGCCACCGCGGCCAGCAGGGTCGCCGGGTCCGGGCCGATCGCCACCAGCACCGGGAACGGCCGGTCCGGATGGACCCGCTTCCAGTCCGCGTAGTCCAGCGCGCCGCCACGGTGCGGCAGCCAGCGCATGATCACCCGGTCGCGGCCGATGACCTGCATGCGGTAGATGCCGATGTTCTGCCGCGGCTTGTCCGGGCCACGGGTGATCACCAGGCCCAGGGTGACCAGGCGGCCGGCGTCGCCCGGCCAGCAGCGCTGGATCGGCAACCGGGCCAGGTCGAGGTCCCCGCGTTCCAGCACCTGCTCGTTGAAGGCCGCCTCGCGCACGGTGCGCGGGGCGACGTGGGCCAGCTGCGCCAGTTCCGGCCAGCTCGACAGGGCCTGGCGCAGGTTGGACGGCCAGCGCGGCTCGCGGATCGAGGCCAGCAGTTCGCCCAGCTCGCGCAGGCTGGCCAGCGGGCGGCCGGCCAGGGCGGCCTCGATGCGGTCGCGATGGCCGAACAGGTTCCCCAGCATCGGGTGCGCCGAGCCGACCGGATGTTCCATCAGCAGCGCCGGCCCTTGCTCGCGCAGCGCGCGCAGGCACAACGAGGTGGTTTCCAGGTCCGGGTCGACCGGCTCGGTGACGCGCGCCAGGCGGCCGTCATGCTCGAGCCGGGACAGGAACGAGCGAAGGTCGTGGAAGCTCAAGACGGGCACCGGCAGCGGAGGGGCTGCCAGCGTCCATGCCCGTGCCGGGCGTTGCCTTGATGGCGGTCAAGCCGGAGCCCGACATCCCGCCGTGATCCGGGGGTGGGCCCCGTCCGGGAGCGGCGTCAGCCCAGCGGCTGCCACTCGCCGCTGCGCAGGGTCTCGCGCAGCGCCTTCTCCGCCGGCGCCGGGTCGAGCCCGTTGCGTTGCAGCCAGTCGGGGCAGTACAGCGTCTGGTCGTAGCGCTCGCCGGGGTCGCACAGCAGGCTGACGATGCTGCCTTCCTCGCCGCGCGCGCGCATGCGGGTGGCCAGCTCCAGGCAGGCGACCAGGTTGGTGCCCGAGGAGCCGCCGTAGCGCCGGCCGATCTGCTCCTCCAGCAGCTTCATCGCCGCGATCGAGGCCACGTCGGGCACTTCGATCACCTCGTCGACGACTTCGAACAGGAAGCCCGGCTCGACCCGGCAGCGGCCGATGCCCTCGATGACCGCGGGCCGGTCGACGGTGATGCTGCGGTCGTGTGCCCGCCAGCCCACCGCGAACGCCGCGCCTTCCGGCTCGGCCACGCACAGCCGGGTCTGCAGCCCGCGGTAGCGCAGGTAGCGGCCGATCGTCGCCGAGGTCCCGCCGGTGCCGGCGCCGCAGACGATCCAGGCCGGGTCCGGGTGCGGCTCGGCGGCCAGCTGGCCGATGATCGACTCGGCGATGTTGTTGTTGCCGCGCCAGTCGGTGGCGCGCTCGGCCTGGCCGAACTGGTCCAGGTGGCAGGCGCCGCGTTCGGCGTGCCAGGCGGCGCGGGCGTAGACCTCGCCCGGGTCGTCGACCAGGTCGACCTTCCCGCCCAGCACTTCGACGTCGGTGATCTTGCGTGGCGCGGTCGCGCGCGGCATCACTGCGGTGAACTGCAGCCCCAGCATGCGCGCGAACCAGGCCTCGGAGATCGCCGTGCTGCCCGAGGAAGCGTCCACCACCGGCTGCCCGGGCTGCAGCCTGCCGTTGCACAGCGCGTACAGGTACAGCGAGCGTGCGAGCCGGTGCTTCAGGCTGCCGGTGGGATGGGCCGCCTCGTCCTTGAAATAGAACTCGATGCCCGGGAACCCCGGCAGGTCGATGCGCAGCAGGTGGGTATCGGCCGAGCGCGCGGCCTCGCGGCGCAGCTTGCCCAGCGCCTCGACCAGCCATTCGCGGTTGGCGGCGTCGGCAGGGGACCTCATGCCTGCAGCGCGCGGATGCGCTGTCCGATGAAGTCCAGGTAGCGGTCGATGTAGCTGATGCCGTTGGCGTGGTCGACGAGATACGGGTTCATGAGCGTGTGGCGAAGGATCAGCAGATGATCATCATCGCCGTCGCCTTCCTCGTCCAGTGTCGAAGGATCAATGCCGACGTCCGACAGGATCCGCTCCATCTCGTCCGCGCCGACCGCCTCCGGCCGCAGGGTGGTGGTGGTGCCGAAGAACTCGCGCAGCTGCAGCGGCTGCCGGCCGTCGGTGCGCAGCTCCCGGTGCAGCCCGCGGACGAAGGCGTTGGCGACTGCCAGCCGGTCGTTGCCGTGCGGGTTGATCGCCAGGCACACCAGGTTGCTGTCCGGGGCGAAGGGCACGCTGACGCGGGCGATGCCGTCCAGCTCCTGCGCCAGCCGGTCGGCGGCCTCGTGGAAGGTCTCGGCGGCCAGCACCGTCTGCCGCGGCAGCTGCCCGAAGTGGGCGTGGTCCAGTGGCAGCACCTTGTGGGTGACGTAGACCGCCGCCGCGGCGGCGCCGGACTTGGAACCCTCCGGGACGAACTGGCCCAGCCGGCGGTAGCGGGCGTGGTAGTCCTCGGCCCGGCCCTCGCGCGCGGCGTCCTCATGGAACACGTAGTCGGCCGACTCGGCCAGCAGCGCGGTGGCGCGGTGGTCGCGGCAGATGAACGCACCGGCGCCGTAGGGCAGGTAGCCCAGTTTGTGCGGGTCGACGGTGACCGAGTCGGTCCGGCCCAGCGCGGCGAAGGCGGCGTGGACCTCCGGCTGCGGGAACTGGCGGAAACCCTCGCGCACCTGGTGGAGCGGCCGGAAGCTGCCGTCGGCGTTGCGGAACAGCGCCGCCAGGTAGCCACCCCAGGCGCCGTCGACGTGGACGCTGAAGCCCAGCCCGCGCGCGGCCCACTCCTCGCGCGCGTCCACCACCGCATCGACCGGGTCGACGGTGCCGTACTCGGTGGTGCCCAGCACCGCCACCGCCATCAGCACCGGCTGGCGCTCGCGGTGGCAGCGCTCCAGCGCCTGTTCCAGTGCGGTCGCGTCCAGCCGCATGCCGCGCTCGGGCAGCAGCTCCAGCTGGTCGCGCCCCAGGCCGAGCAGCTTCAGGCCCTTGCTCCAAGAGTAGTGCGCGGTGATCGGCGCCAGCACCTTCGGGACCTTGAGCTGCCGGTGGCGGGCGAAGAAGCCGACCATGCCGCGCGTTTCCAGGCGTTCGGCGGCCACCGCGGCGTTCCAGCGCCGGCGCTCGCGCGCGGGCTGTTCCGCCAGCCAGGTGGTCCAGCGCGACAGCAACGCGATCGAGGCGTCGGGCCCCAGGTTGAACGCGGCCCAGTCGTCCTCCGGCACGTCGATGCCGGGCACGCCCGCGGCCCGCAGCGCCACCGGGAATGCCTTCAGCGCCAGCGCCAGCCGCAGTGCCTGGTAGTTGGCGACGGTCCCGCCCGAGGTCAGGTGCCCGAAGGCACAGTCCGGACGCCGCGGATCGTCCGGGTAGCCCAGCATCCGCGCCAGCTGCAGGCCGACCTGCACCTCCAGGTCGATGGTGACCGGGGCCGCGTCCTCGCTGACGTTGTTGGGGTTGTAGGGCAGGGTGAGGATCTGCGCCGCCAGCCCGGGCAGCAGCAGGTCGGAGGCCATGTGGCCGACGTAGCGCGGGCTGTGGAACGGGACCGAGCGCTTCAGCGCCGCCGACAGCAGGTGCAGCTCGCGGCGCATGCGCGCCTCGAAGGCCTGGTAGCCCGGCCGCGAGGCGGCATCGGTCGGGATCGCCGGCGGGTCCTCGGGGTGGAAGTTGCGGCGCCAGTAGACGTGGTCGCGCAGGAACTCCAGCACCAGCTTCTCCAGCAGGCTGTCGTTCTCCCCGTACGGGCCCAGGAACATGGCGTGCAGCCCGTCCGGCTCCGTGCCCGGCCCCGGCGCCACGCGCGGCAGGGACTCAGCCGACGATGCCATACAGGAACCCCAGCGGATGGTGCGCGCGGGCGATGGTGTAGACCATGCCGAAGGTGCCCAGCGCGGCGAGGTAGCACGCGATCCGCACGCCCCTGCGCTGCACCCGGCGCAGCGCGAACACGCCCAGCACGATGTACAGCACCAGCAGCAGGACCTTGGTGGTCAGCCAGCCATTGGCGAAGAACGCGCCCGGCAGGATGGTCAGCAGCATCAGCGCGGCGGTCAGCAAGCCGGTGTCGATGACATAGCTGGTGACGCGTACCGCGACCCAGTGCGGCCAGCGCATGCCGGCGATCGAGGCCAGCCCGCGCAGGGCGAACACCGTGCCGCTGAGCAGGGCCAGGCCGATGTGGGCGTGTTTGATCTGGGGATAGAACTCGATCATGGGGTCATCCCGGACGGCCGTCGGAGCGGGGAGTGAGGTAGATGCGGCCCAGGCGCAGGACCCAGGGCAGGAAGGCGACCAGCCAGCCCAGGGCGGCGACGGCGTGCCAGGCCATGATGTCGGGGAACAGCTCGGCCAGCACGCGTGCGGCGGCGACCACCTGGATGGCCACGAAGGCGAACCAGGCGACCGCCGGCATGTAGAGCTTCTGGCCGGCGTGGCCCTGGGTGACGCGGGTGACCATGGCCACCAGCACGCTGCCGAAGAAACCGATGAAGAGCGCGTGCGCCGGCCCGCGTCCCATCAGGTACACCCCGGTGGCCTCGTAGCCGATCGACTGCACGGTGTACAGCGCGAACGCGATCGGCAGCCAGGCCATGCCGATGAACAGCACGGTCAGCAGTCCGGGCTTGTCCCCGCGCGGCCACCAGCGCCACAGCATGGTGGCGCTGAGCAGCAGCAGCGGCAGGTCGACCAGCCACAGCCAGCCGTAGGCGTGGAACAGCTCCAGCAGCATGTGCGCCAGCACCAGCGGCCACATCGCCGCCAGCAGCCAGAACGGGCGCCAGACCACGTAGTCCGGGACCACGCGGCTGGCAAAGAACGGGAACATGCGGTGGGCGACGGTGAAGTACACCGGCAGCAGCAGCCCGAAGGTGCCCAGCTTGATGCTGGCCATCACCCACATCGCGTTGGCCCCGAGCATCGCCGCCGTCCAGGCCGCCAGCCCGAGCAGGCCCAGCAGCAACGCGGCCAGGCAGGAGCGCGCGTGCCAGGTGGTGCCGGCCTCGCGCCAGGTGAGCGGCGCCAGCGTCGCGACCCCGGCCACCCAGCCGGCGAGGGTCATCCACAGTCCCACGGTCAGCCCGGCCTCCCAGCCGACCGCGCCCAGCAGGGTCGCCAGCTGGCCGCCCATCAGGCCCACGCCCACCGGCGCATAGCGCCAGCGCTCGAACTCGGGCTGGCCCATCCACTTCGGGAAGGTGGTCAGCAGGAAGCCGAAGAAGAAGCTGGGCAGCACCTGGTACTGCATGATGAAGGCATGCAGCCAGCCCGCATACGGATCGGGCTGGTGCACCTGCAGGATGCCGGGCCAGCGCGCCGATACCAGCCAGGCGGCCCACCAGGCCATGGCCAGCAGCAGGTTGCTGGAGCCGATGAAGAACATCAGCCGGTGCGGGGCGGCGCCGAGCAGGCGCGGCGTGGGACGTCCATGCGGGTGCGGGCTGTTCATGCGGGCCAGTGTCGCAATGATGGGGTCGACGCCGCATTGATCCACGTCAGGCTGCGGGCCGCACCGGGCTACAAGAAAGGGCGGCCCGAGGGCCGCCCTTGTTTGCTTGCCGCATCCACCGGGGTGGCGTGCCACCCCGGTGGATAGGGTGGTCGCCGGGTCAGCCGGCTTCCTGGCCGCGGCGGTCGGCCAGCTCGCGCTGGTGTCGCGAGGACTCGGTGACCGGGCGCGGGCCCAGCCACAGCGAAATCACGAACAGCGCGACCAGGAAGGCACCGATCGCCAGTACCGTGTCACCCGGGACCCGCAGCCACACCAGCACGTCGATGATCGGACGGGTCATGAACTCCGCCGAGCGCGCATACCAGTAGCCGTGCGTCAGGTTGGCTTCCAGCTGCAGCACGCCCATCGGCAGCAGGGTGAGCACCGTCATCAGCGCCAGGCCGATGTTGAAGCTCCAGAACGCGCCGCTGAGCAGGCCGTTGATCCAGCGACGCTCCGGCCGCATGCCACGCAGGCAGTACAGCATCAGCCCGATGCCGAGCATGCCGTAGACGCCGAACAGCGCGGTGTGGCCATGGGCCGCGGTCAGGTTGGTGCCCTGCATGTAGAACAGCGCCAGCGGGGTGTTGATCAGGAAGCCGAGCAGGCCTGCGCCGACCAGGTTCCAGAAGCTGACCGCGATGAAGAACAGGATCGGCCACTTGTAGCGCGCCATCCACGGCGTGGCACGCCCGTTCTTCCAGGTGTCGTAGGCCTCCAGCCCGATCAGTGCCAGCGGCACCACCTCCAGCGCCGAGATGCTCGCACCCAGGGCGATGACGCCCGTGGTGACGCCGGCGAAGTACAGGTGGTGGAACATGCCCAGCACGCCGCCGGCCATGAACACGATGGTGGCGAACAGCACGTTGATCGTCGCCGACTTGCCGCGCACCAGGCCCAGCTTGACGAAGATGAAGCTGATCACCGCGACTGCGAAGACCTCGAAGAAGCCCTCCACCCACAGGTGCACGATCCAGAAGCGCCAGTAGGTGATGATCGAGATGTGCGAGTGCTCGCGCCACATCAGGCCGGCCGCGTACAGCAGCCCGATGGCGACCACCGACAGGAACAGCAGGCCGGCGATCGAGGACATTTCGTCACGGCGCTTCAGCGCAGGCCACAGGGCACGCCCCATCAGCGTCAGCCACAGCAGCAGGCCGATGAAGAGGTAGATCTGCCAGAAGCGGCCGATGTCGGTGTACTCCCAGCCCTGGTGGCCGAACCAGAAGTTCTTGTCCAGGCCGAGCTTGTTCATCACCGCCATCCACTGGCCGGCGAAGGAGCCGACGACGATCAGGATCAGGCTGATGAAGAGGAAGTTGACCCCGAAGCGCTGGAACTTCGGCTCATGTCCCGAGATCGCGGGCGCCAGGTACAGGCCCGTGCCCAGCCAGGCGGTCGCGATCCACAGGATCGCCAGCTGGGTGTGCCAGGTGCGGGTGAGCGTGTAGGGCAGGTATTCCGCCAGCGCGAAGCCGTAGGCGGCCTGGCCTTCCACCTGGTAGTGCGCGGTGGTCGCGCCCAGCAGGATCTGCACCAGGAACAGCGCCACCACCAGCCAGAAGTACTTGGCCACCGCGCGCATCGACGGCGTCACCGCGATCGACAGCGAGGGGTCGGCCTTCGGCGGCACCAGCGGCGTTTCCTTGCCGTGGTTGACCGCGTAGTGCCAGACCAGCAGCGCGATGCCGGCGATCATCAGCAGGATGCTGAAGAGCGACCACATCAGGCTGGTCGACGTCGGCGTGTTGCCCACCAGCGGGTCGTGCGGGAAGTTGTGGGTGTAGCTGATCTCGCTGCCCGGACGCTCGGTGACCGTGGCCCACGAGGCCCAGAAGAAGAAGCCCGACATCAGGCGCCGGTGCTCGGCGTCCGGGATCGGGTTCTCGCGCAGGGCGTAGGTCTCGCGCAGGTGTGCGCTGGCCGGATCGTCCGAGAACACGCTGTCGTAGTGCGCGCTCACCACCTCGATGGCGCGGGCGCGCTCGTCGCTGATGACGATGACGTCGCCGAGCGCGTCGTAGGTGTTGGCGCGCAGGGCGGGGCGCAGCTGCGTTTCCAGGCGCGCCTGGTCGTCCGCCGGCAGGGCGTCGTACGCGCGGCCGTACTGCGCCTGCGCACGGGCGTCCAGCATCGCCAGCGCCTCGCGGTGCAGCCATTCGGCCGACCAGTCGGGAGCGAGCAGGGCGCCATGGCCCCAGATCGAACCGATCTGCTGGCCGCCGAAGCTCTGCCAGACCTGGCGGCCGGTCTCGAGCTCTTCCTTGGTGAAGACGACCTGGCCGCTCTCGGTGACGATCTTCGAGGGAAGCGGTGGCGCCTTCTGATGGATCTCGCGACCCATCCACAACATGACGGCAAAGGTGACTATCAGCAGGGCCGACAAGCCCCACCACAGTCGTTTGGTGGTATCCATTCAACCTCTCCAGGGACACGGATGTGTGCCGCGCAATCCTGACGATCGGCTGAAAAAAACTAACTGACGTGGGTCAAGCCGCCTGCGGGTTGGCGGCCGCGGCCTACTGCTTCCAGAGGACCGGGGCGGCCAGCGCGCCCAGGCGGGCCTGGTCGAGGATTTCCAGCTCGCGGCGGTCGACGTTCAACAGGCCGTCGGACTGGAAGCGCTTGAGCACCCGGCTCACGGTTTCGGGCGCCAAGCGCAGGTAGTTGGCGATGTCGGTGCGCGCCATCGTCAGCTGGAAGCGGTCGGCCGAGAAGCCACGGGCGGCCAGGCGGCGGGACATGGTGACCAGGAAGGCGGCCATGCGCTCGTCGGCGGTCCAGTCGCCCGAGAGCAGGGCGGCGCGCCCGATGTCGCGGCTGAGCAGGCGGAACAGGTGTTGCTGCAGGCCGGGCAGGCGGCCGGCGAGCACCGAGATCTTCGGGAACGAGAAGCGGCACAGCATCACGGTGTCCAGCGCCACCGCGTTGCAGGGATAGGTGTCGCCGTCGATGCCGTCCAGGCCGATGACCTCGCCTGGGAAGTGGAAGCCGAGCACGTGCTCGCGTCCGCCCGGATCGATGATGTAGGTCTTGACCGTGCCCGCGCGCACCGCCGCGATCGCCTCGAAGGGATCGCCGACGCGGAAGACGTGGTCGCCGGCGTGCAGCGGGCCGACGTGCTCGACCAGCATGTGCAGCTCGCCCAGCGAGGCCTTGTCCATGCCCTGGGCCATGCACGCCTGCGAGAACGCGCAGGTGGAACAGAAATGGAACTCGTCCCCGTCGTCGGCCAGGATGCTGGGATCGACGCGCGGAAACGCGACCTTGTCGTTCACCACGCCGTGGCCTCCCGATGCGTCAGATCGCGCGGGAGAAGCGGGGCCGGCTGTCGGATTCGGCGGGGGCGGGTGTGAGGTAACGGTCGAAGCACATGGCAATGTTACGCAACAGCAGCCGTCCGCGCCCAGTCACCTTGATGCGGTCGCCTTCCACGCGGACCAGGTCGTCCTGCTGGAGCGGCTCCAGCCTGGCCAGCGAATCGGCGA
>JAEWFH010000097.1 GCA_023388955.1 Pseudomonadota bacterium | reverse complement strand
GTAAACTACGGCTTTCCAGCGGCAGCTAGACCATGACTCCCCTGATCTTCGTCACCGGCGGCGTGGTGTCCTCGCTTGGCAAGGGCATCGCGGCGGCCTCGTTGGCGGCCATCCTCGAATCGCGCGGCCTGCGCGTGACGATGATGAAGCTCGACCCGTACATCAACGTCGACCCGGGCACCATGAGCCCGTTCCAGCACGGCGAGGTGTACGTCACCGACGACGGCGCGGAGACCGACCTCGACCTGGGCCACTACGAGCGCTACGTGCGCACCCGCCTGGGCCGCAAGAACTCCATCACCACCGGGCGCATCTACGAGAACGTGATCCGCAAGGAGCGCCGCGGCGACTACCTGGGCGGCACCGTGCAGGTGATCCCGCACATCACCGACGAGATCAAGCGCGGCATCTTCGAGGCCACCGAGGGCTTCGACGTCGGCCTGGTGGAGATCGGCGGCACCGTGGGCGACATCGAGTCGCTGCCGTTCCTGGAGGCGATCCGCCAGATCCGCACCGAGCGCGGCCCGGACAAGGCGATCTTCATGCACCTGACCCTGGTGCCGTGGATCGCCGCCGCCGGCGAGCTCAAGACCAAGCCGACCCAGCACTCGGTCAAGGAGCTGCGCTCGATCGGCATCCAGCCCGACATCCTCGTCTGCCGTTCCGAGCAGCCGCTGCCGGACAACGAGCGCCGCAAGATCGCGCTGTTCACCAACGTCTCCGAGCGCGCGGTGGTGTCCGCCGTCGACCTGGACAACATCTACAAGATGCCGGCCCGCTTCCACGAGCAGGGCCTGGACGACCTGGTCATCGAGCGCCTGCGCCTGAATGCCGGCCCGGTGGACCTGTCGGAATGGGACGCGGTCGTCGACGCGACCCAGAACCCGGACGACGAGGTGACCATCGCCATCGTCGGCAAGTACGTCGACTACCAGGACGCCTACAAGTCGGTCGCCGAAGCGCTCAAGCACGGCGGGTTGCGCCAGCGCACCCGGGTCAGGCTGCGCTGGCTGGAGTCGAGCGACGTCGAGAAGAACGGTGCCGACCTGCTGGAAGGGGTGCACGGCATCCTGGTGCCTGGCGGCTTCGGCGATCGCGGCTTCGAGGGCAAGGTGTTCAGCTCACGCCATGCGCGCGAGGAAGGCATCCCGTACTTCGGCATCTGCTACGGCATGCAGGCGGCGGTGATCGACTACGCGCGCAACGTGGCCGGCCTGGAGGGTGCCAACAGCACCGAGAACGACAAGGCCACCCCGCACCCGGTGATCGGCCTGATCACCGAATGGCGCACCGCCTCCGGCGAGCTCGAGCGCCGCAGCGAGGACTCCGACCTGGGCGGTACCATGCGCCTGGGCCTGCAGGAGCAGCGGCTCAAGCCGGGTACGCTGGCCCACGAGCTGTATGGCCGCGACGTGGTCGGCGAGCGCCACCGCCACCGCTACGAATTCAACAACCGCTACCGTGCCCAGCTCGAGGACGCCGGCCTGGTGATCAGCGCCAAGTCGATGGACGACCTGCTGGTGGAAATGGTCGAGCTGCCGCGCGACCGGCACCCCTGGTTCCTGGCCTGCCAGGCGCACCCCGAATTCCTGTCCACCCCGCGCGACGGCCATCCGCTGTTCGTCGGCTTCATCAAGGCGGCCCGCGAATACAAGGCCGCGCACGCGGGGAACGTCACCGAGGAGGTGGACGCATGAAGCTGTGTGGTTTCGAGGTTGGCCTGGACCAGCCGTTCTTCCTGATCGCCGGTCCCTGCGTGATCGAGTCGATGCAGCTGCAGCTCGACACCGCCGGAAAGCTCAAGGAGATCACCTCCGCGCTGGGCATTCCATTCATCTTCAAGTCCAGCTTCGACAAGGCCAACCGGACCTCGATCTCCGGCTTCCGCGGCCCGGGCATGGAGGAGGGGCTGAAGGTGCTGGAGGAGGTCAAGCGCCAGGTCGGCGTGCCGGTGCTGACCGACGTGCATGAATACACCCCGATGGACGAGGTCGCCGCCGTCGTCGACGTGCTGCAGACCCCGGCCTTCCTGTGCCGGCAGACCGACTTCATCCAGAAGGTCGCCAGTGCCGGCAAGCCGGTGAACATCAAGAAGGGCCAGTTCCTGTCGCCGTGGGAGATGAAGCATGTGGCCGACAAGGCACTGGCCACCGGCAACCGCGACATCATGGTCTGCGAGCGCGGCGCCAGCTTCGGCTACAACAACCTGGTCAGCGACATGCGCTCGCTGGCGGTGATGCGCGACACCGGCTGCCCGGTGGTGTTCGACGCCACCCACAGCGTGCAGCTGCCTGGTGGCGCCGGCGGCAAGTCCGGCGGCCAGCGTGAGTTCGTTCCGGTGCTCTCGCGCGCGGCGATGGCGGTCGGCATCGCCGGCATCTTCATGGAAACCCACCCGGACCCGGACAAGGCCCTATCCGACGGCCCCAATGCCTGGCCGCTGGGCAAGATGCGCGCCCTGCTGGAGACCCTCATGGCCATTGACGCGGTCACCAAGCGCAATGGTTTCCTGGAATCGGACGCCTGAGCACCGGCCCTGCCTTCCGTTCAATCCTTCATAGAGACGACATGACCACGATTGCGAAAGTCCACGCCCGCGAGATCCTCGACAGCCGCGGCAATCCCACGCTCGAGGCCGAGGTGACCCTGGCCGACGGCAGCTTCGGCCGCGCGATGGTGCCCTCGGGTGCCTCGACCGGTTCGCGCGAGGCGGTGGAGCTTCGCGATGGCGACAAGACCCGCTACCTGGGCAAGGGTGTGCGCCAGGCGGTGGAGAACGTCAACACCACCATCGCCCAGGCGATCACCGGGATGGACGCGGCCGACCAGGCCGGGCTCGACCATCGCCTGATCGACCTGGACGGCACCGAGAACAAGGGCAGGCTGGGCGCCAACGCGCTGCTGGGCGTGTCGATGGCCAACGCCCACGCGATGGCCATGTCGAAGAAGCAGCCACTGTGGCGCCACCTGGCGGATGCCACTGGCGCGGCGCCGGTGCTGCCGGTGCCGATGATGAACATCGTCAACGGCGGTGCGCATGCCGACAACAACGTCGACCTGCAGGAGTTCATGGTGCTGCCGGTGGGCTTCGACAGCTTCTCCGAGAGCCTGCGCGCCGGAACCGAGATCTTCCACGCACTCAAGTCCGTGCTGCGCGGCCGCGGCCTTTCCACCGCGGTGGGCGACGAGGGCGGCTTCGCCCCCGACCTGCGCAGCAACGAGGAAGCGCTGGAAACCATCCTCGAGGCCATCGGCAAGGCCGGCTACCACGCCGGCGAGGACGTGCTGCTGGGCCTGGACGTGGCCTCCAGCGAGTTCTATGACAACGGCAAGTACCACCTCACCGGCGAGGGCAAGCGCCTGACCGCCGAGCAGTTCACCGACTTCCTGGCCGGCTGGTGCGACCAGTACCCGATCATCACCATTGAGGACGGCATGGACGAGGGCGACCGCGAGGGCTGGAAGCTGCTGACCGCGCGCCTGGGCGGCAAGGTCCAGCTGGTGGGCGACGACCTGTTCGTCACCAATCCGCAGATCTTCGCCGAGGGCATCGAGGATGGCCTGGGCAACGCGATCCTGATCAAGGTCAACCAGGTAGGCACCCTGACCGAGACCCTGGAAGCGATCGCCATGGCCGAGCGCGCCGGGTACGCGGCAGTGGTCTCGCACCGTTCCGGCGAGACCGAGGACACCACCATCGCCGACATCGCCGTGGCCACCACTGCCACCCAGATCAAGACCGGCTCGTTGTGCCGCAGCGACCGGGTGGCCAAGTACAACCAGTTGCTGCGGATCGAGGAGCAGCTGGGCAGCGCCGCAAGGTACGCCGGCCGGGCGGCCTTCACTTCGCTGCGCCGCTGAGGCTACGCCCGTGCGCTGGACCGGGGTCCTGGTGCTGCTGCTGGCCGCCATCCTGGCGTTGCTGCAGCTCCGGCTCTGGTCCGGCGAGGGCGGGCGCCCCTCGGTGGAGTCGCTGGAGGAGCAGGTCGAGGCCCAGCGGCGCGAGAACGAGGGCCTGCAGCAGCGCAACGACGCGCTGGCCGCCGAGGTCGAGGACCTCAAGTCCGGCGAGGCCGCGGTGGAAGAGCGTGCGCGCAGCGAGCTGGGCATGATCCGCCCGGGGGAGACGTTCTACCGGGTGATCGAGAACGCCCCCCGGCCGGCCCCGGAACCGGTCGAGTGAGCACCCCGGTGTGGGCCGTGGTGCCGGCCGCCGGCAAGGGCACGCGCTTTGGCGGCGACACCCCCAAGCAGTACCTGGACCTGGCCGGCAAGCCGGTCATCCAGCACGCCCTGGAGGCGGTGCTTGCACATCCGCGCGTGGCGGGGGTCGTGGTGGTGCTGGCCTCCGGCGACGAGTTGTGGCCGGGCTGGCAGGCGCTGGCCGGCAAGCCGGTGCTGCGCTGCATCGGAGGGGGCGAGCGCGCCGACTCGGTGTTGGCGGGACTGCGCGCGATCCCGGCTGCGGACGGGGCGACGCTGGTGCTGGTGCACGACGCCGCCAGGCCCAACCTGGCCCCGGCCGACCTGGCCCGGCTGCTGGAGGCCGCGGACTCCCATCGCGACGGCGCGATCCTCGCCGCACCGTTGCGCGACACCCTCAAGCGCGCCGGCGCCGGGGCCACCATCGAGGCGACCGAGCCGCGTGAGCGGCTCTGGCGTGCCCTCACCCCGCAGGCGTTCCGGCTCGGTGCGTTGCGGCGCGCGCTGGAGCAGGCCCGCACCGACGGCGTGCAGGTCACCGACGAGGCCATGGCGATGGAGCGCAGCGGCGCCCGGCCGCGGCTGGTCGAGGGTCGCGAGGACAACCTCAAGGTCACCACGCCGGCCGACCTGGTGCTGGCGGAATTCCTGGTTTCACGGAGCAAGTGATGGACATGCGGATCGGGCAGGGCTACGACGTCCATGCCTTCGGGGACGGCGACCATGTGGTCGTGGGCGGGGTGCGGATACCGCACGAGCGCGGCGTGCTGGCCCACTCCGACGGCGACGTGGCGATCCACGCGCTGTGCGATGCGATGCTCGGCGCGCTGGCACTGGGCGACATCGGCCGGCACTTCCCGCCGTCCGACCCGCGCTGGGAGGGCGCCGACAGCCGTACCTTCCTGCGCCACTGCCGTGAGCTTGCCGCGCGCGACGGCTGGCGGGTCGGCAACGCGGACGTCACCGTGATCTGCGAGCGCCCGAAGATCGGCCCGCATGCGCAGGCCATGCGCGAAGCCCTGGCTGCGGACCTGCAGGTCGACATCGACCGGGTCAGCGTCAAGGCCACCACCAGCGAGAAGCTCGGATTCACCGGCCGGGGCGAGGGCATCGCCGCGTTGGCGGTGTGCCTGTTGGCGCGCGGATGAGCCCCGGCGCCGACGGCTTGCCGCGGGCGCATGGCGCGCCGGTGCTGCAGGGCCGCTACCGGGAGGCGGCGGAGGATTTCCAGGTCACCGAGCTGCCGGCCTTCGAGGCCGACGGCGCCGGCGAGCACCTGCTGTTGACCGTCACCAAGCGCGGCATGAATACCGCGCATGCGGTGCGCCTGGTCGCGCAATGGGCCGGCGTGCAGGAGCGCGACGTGGGCTGTGCGGGGCTCAAGGACCGGCACGCGGTGACCACCCAGCGCTTCAGCGTGTGGCTGCCGGGCCGCCCGGACCCGGACCTGGCCGGGCTGGAGGTGGAGGAAGGGCAGGAGTCGCTGCACGTGGTTGCCGCCACGCGCCATTCCCGCAAGCTCGCCCGTGGCGCGCTGCAGGGCAACCGCTTCAGTCTCGTGCTGCGCGCGCTGCGTGGCGAACGTGGTGCGGTCGAGGCACGCCTGCAGGTGATCGCGGCGGCCGGCGTGCCCAATTACTTCGGCGTGCAGCGTTTTGGCCATGCAGGCGGCAACCTCGGCAAGGCGCTGGCGATGTTCGCCGGGCGCCGGGTCGGGCGCGAGCAGCGGGCGATGCTGTTGTCCGCCGCGCGCTCGCAGCTGTTCAACCAGGCGCTGGCCGCGCGCGTGGGCGACGGCAGCTGGGCCAGCGGCCGGCCCGACGGCGAGGTCTGGATGCTGGATGGGAGCCGCAGCGTGTTCGGGCCACAGGCGCTGGACGCGGAACTGGCCGGGCGCCTGCAGTGTTTCGACGTACATCCCACCGGCCCGCTCTGGGGCCGGGGCGAGCTGCGGACCACGGGCACGGCGCGGACGCTGGAGCTGGCGGCGCTGGACGATCCGCAGTCGCTGCGGCTGCGCGCCGGCCTTGAGCAGGCGGGCCTGAAGCAGGAGCGCCGCGCGCTGCGCCTGCAGCCGCAGGGCCTGGAGTGGAGATGGCGGGGCGAGGACGTGCTCGTGCTGGACTTCGGCCTGCCGCCGGGGACCTATGCCACTTCGGTCCTCGCCGAGCTGGGGCCGCTGGTGGAGGGCGCGGGAGCGGGCCGGTTGTAACGCGGCTTCAGTCGGCGTACCGGACCCGGACCTCGACGCGCCGGTTGGGGGCCAGGCAGTCGACCAGTGCCTCGCCGCGCTCGTCCTCGCACGCCACCAAGGGCGCTTCGCTGCCCCAGCCGGCCAAGGTCATCCGTCCTGCGTCCAGGCCGGCATCGACGAGGTAGTCGCGCACCGCCTCGGCACGACGCAGCGAAAGCCTTCGGTTGGCTTCATCGTTCCCGATCCGGTCGCTGTGCCCGATCACGTTGATGCTGGCGACCGAGCGCAGGAGCAGGCGCCCGGCCAGGGCGTCCAGCTGCTGCCGGCCCTCGGGACTGAAGTCCTCCACGCTCGCCTTGCCGAAGGCGAACAGGCTGTCGCCGGACAGCACCTCCACCGCAGTCGGGGGCGCCGCCGGGGCAGGTTCCGGGGCCTGGGAGACGTCGACCGGCCCGGTGCTGCACGCGGGCAGTGCGAGCAGGGCCGCGAGCAGCGTGGCCGCGACGGCGATACGGTTCTTCATGCGTTCCCCCAATCCCCTGTTTCCGACGGCGAGCTTAGCAGCGCCACCGGGCGGGGGAACTGGGGTCAACCCCTACGCCGTGGCGCCAGCAGTACGAGCACCGCGCCGGTGCCGCCCTGGGCCTGCGGTGCGGAGTGGAAGGCGAGCACGCCCGAGCGCTGGCGCAGCATGCGGTCGACCAGGTTCTTGAGCACCGGTGCGCCGCGGCTGGCCACGTCGTCGCTGCCGCGGCCCTTGCCGTGGATTACCCGCACACAACCCAGGCCGTGGTCGCGCGCATCCGCCAGGAACTCCCGCAACAGGGCTTCCGCGGTGCGTGCATCCACGCCGTGCAGGTCCAGCTCTTCCTGGGCGGAGATCTCGCCGCGCTTCAGGCGCTGCCAGGCACGGCCAGGCAAGGATTCCTGGCGGTAGGACAGCACGTCGCCGGCTTCCAGCGGCAGTTCCTCCAGTGCGTGGCGGAACTCCTCCCGGGCGGCCTCCTCGTCGCGCTCGGCCATGCACGCACGCGGCTTCGGGCGCGGCCGGCCCGGCGCGGCGGGGCGGTCGGGCAGGCGCCGCACCTCGCCGATGGCGGCGCGGAACAGCTCGCTGTCGTCGTCGGGTTCGATGGGCATGTGCGTGGACGGTTCAAAGCACTCAAGCCTACCCGCTGGCGGGTCGGCCCGGGGTGGCCGGGTCGGCTATCATGCCCGTTCGCCAATCGCGCCCGCCCGGGGCGGCGCGACACCGGCCGCGATGCGGCCGCGGGGCACCCGTTCCACGTCCAGCAAAGCGCCTGCGGGCGGCTGCCAAGGGAGACCATGCGAGTACTGGTGAGCAACGACGACGGCGTCGACGCGCCGGGCATCCGGCACCTCGCCGAAGGCCTGCGCGCCGCCGGCCACGAGGTCCTGGTGGTGGCGCCGGACCGCGACCGTTCCGGGGCCAGCAACTCGCTGACGCTCGACATGCCGGTGCGCGTGGTGCAGCAGGATCCGTGCACCTGGCGTGTGTTCGGCACGCCGACCGACGCGGTCCACGTCGCGATCACCGGCATGCTGCAGGACGAGCCGGACATCGTGGTGTCGGGCATCAACAACGTGGCCAACCTTGGCGACGACGTGATCTATTCCGGCACCGTTGCCGCCGCGATGGAGGGCCGCTTCCTGGGCCTGCCGGCAGTGGCAGTCTCGCTGGCCACCACCGACGGGGTGGGGCGCCACTACGAAACCGCCGCCCGCGCCGCCGCCGAGATCATCGCCCGGCTGAGGGTCGACCCGCTGCCGGCGGACACCATCCTCAACGTCAACGTGCCCGACCTGCCGTGGGACCAGATCCGCGGCTTCGAGGTCGGGCGCCTGGGCAGCCGCCACCGCGCCGAGGCCTGCATCCCGCAGACCGATCCGCGCGGCCGCCAGTGGTGGTGGATCGGGCCGGCCGGGGCGGAAGAGGACGCCGGCCCGGGCACGGACTTCCATTCGGTGCGCCAGGGCCACATCTCGATCACCCCGATCAAGGTCGACCTCACGCGCTACCAGGCGCTGGAGCAGGTCGCCAGCTGGGTCGCCGGCCTGGAGGCCCACCTGACCGGGGCGGACCGAGAATGACCCCGCGCATGCGCCTGCACCCGGAGACGATGGGCAGTGGCCTGACCTCGCAGCGGGTCCGCGACCGGCTGGTCGAGCGGCTGCGCGCCAACGGCATCGCCGACGAACGGGTACTGGAGGCGATCCGCCTGGTGCCCAGGCACCTGTTCGTGGACGAGGCGCTGGCCACCCGTGCCTACGAGGACACCGCGCTGCCGATCGGCCACGGCCAGACCATTTCCCAGCCGTGGGTGGTGGCGAAGATGACCGAGGTCCTGCTCGCGGCAGGACCGGCCAAGGTCCTCGAAGTCGGGACCGGATCGGGCTACCAGGCCGCGATCCTGGCCGCGCTGGGCCTGGAGGTGCATACCGTAGAGCGCATCGGCGACCTGCTGCGCAGCGCCCGCAAGCGTTTCCGCCAGCTGGGCCTGGAGGTACGCAGCAAGCATGACGACGGGCGCCTGGGCTGGCCGGAGAACGGGCCGTTCGATGCGATCCTCGTCACCGCCGGTGCGCCGGCGCTGGTGGAGGGGCTTGCCGCGCAGCTCGCGCCGGGCGGGATCCTGGTAGCGCCGGTGGGGCCGTCGAATTCGCAGACCCTGGTGGTGGTCGAGCGCGATGCATCGGGGCGGCTGAGCCAGCGCGAGCTCGGCCAGGTCGTCTTCGTGCCCCTGCTGGCGGGGCTGGTGGACTGATGGCCGGCGCGGACAGGCCGGGCGCTACCGGCGCGCATGCGCACGCTTCGCTGGGCGAGCAGCTCGACGGGATCATCCGCGACCTGCCACCGGACCGGATCACCCTGGGCGAGCTGCTGGAGGTATTCGGCGACGAAGGCCTGCTGCTGCTGACGATCCTGCTGACCCTGGTGTTCCTGATCCCGGTCTCGATCCCGGGCGTGAGCACGGTGTTCGGCGCCGCGATCCTGCTGGTCGGCATCAGCCGGGTGGGCGGGCGGCCGCTGTGGCTGCCGGCGAAGCTGCGCGGCAAGCCCCTTCCCGCCGACCGCCTCAAGCCGGGGCTGGTGGGCGGCATGAAGTGGGTGCGGCGCATGGAGAGGATCAGCCGCCCGCACCGGCTGCCCGTGCTGGTGCGCGGACGCGGCGCGCTGCTGGTGACCAACCTGGCCTTCGTCCTGGCTGCACTGCTGCTGATGGCGCCGTTCGGCTTCATTCCCTTCAGCAACACCCTGCCTGCACTGGCGTTGCTGTTCTATGCCGTCGGGCTGATCCAGCGGGACGGTGTCGCGGTGCTGCTCGGACACCTGGCCAACATCGGTACGATGATCTACTTCGCGATCCTGATCGGCGGCGGTGGCGTCCTGGCCCATGGGCTGTGGCAGCGTTTCACCGGTTGACCGCGTGGCACACAAGGCACTGACGAGGCGCATGAGCACCAACCAGAAGACCCGGGGCCCGATGGCCCGCATCCTCCGTCCCCTGGCGCTGCTGGCGCTGTCCGCCGTGCTCGCGGCCTGCGCGTCCAGCACCGTGACCCGCACCGGCGGGTCCGCGGGCTCGACCCCAAAGTACGGCGCGACCACCGTGGTCAAGCGCGGCGACAACCTCTACCGCATCGCCACCGACAATGGCATCAGCACGCTGGACCTGGCGGCCTGGAACAACATCCCGCCGCCCTACACGATCTACCCGGGGCAGCGCCTGAAGCTCTACCCCGATTCCAGTGCCGGGCGCATGCCCCCGAGCAGCACCGCGGGCACCCGGGCGGGTACCGCGACACCGCCGCCCGCCCGGCCGCAACCCCCGGCCAGCCGCCCGGCGCCGACGGGCACCGCGGTCGCCAACTCCGTCAAATGGAACTGGCCGGTGGATGGCAGCCTGCTCAGCTCCTATCGCGACGGCGACCCCACCCGCCAGGGCATCGACATCGCCGCCACCGGTGGTGCCCCGGTGCGCGCGACTGCCGACGGTACGGTGGTCTACTCCGGTTCCGGCCTGGTCGGCTACGGCGAGCTGATCATCATCAAGCACAGCGACCAGTGGCTGTCCGCGTACGGCCACAACCGCAACCGCATGGTCAACGAAGGCGAGCTTGTGAAGGGTGGCCAGCAGATCGCCGAGGTCGGCCGCAGCGGCGCCTCGCGGGACATGCTGCACTTCGAGATCCGCTACAACGGCAAGCCGGTCGACCCCTTGCTGTACCTGCCGAAGCGGTAGGCCCTACCCGGGCAGGATGAAGGCCGCGACGACCCTGCGCTCCTCGCTCGCCATCACCGTGTAGGTGCGGGCAGCAGCGGCGTTGGTCATCACCTCCAGCCCGACGCCGCGCTGCAG
This sequence comes from Pseudomonadota bacterium, assembly GCA_023388955.1. Classification (GTDB taxonomy): domain Bacteria; phylum Pseudomonadota; class Gammaproteobacteria; order Xanthomonadales; family Xanthomonadaceae; genus Novilysobacter. Next base: position 2,122 of record JAEWFH010000097.1, on the reverse strand, counting down.
GCAGGCCGCCATCACCGCCGCCGGCGGGAACACCTGGGTGGCCCCGGTACCCAGCAGCACGACTTCCGGCTGCAGCCCGAGTGCCGGGTCCAGGTCGCCCGGTTCCATCGCCAGTGCGTCGCGCACCGGCCAGTCCTCCACCAGCCGGGACGGCGTGAGCAGGAAGCTGGCGTGCAGGCGGCGGTTGTTGACCCATCCCTCGTGCCCGTCGACCGCACGCAGGAAGTAGTCGTAGTCCGGGTTTTCCAGGATCAGGTCCATCGTTGCATCCTAGCGCGGAAGCACGATTTCCCGGTGGTCGCGGCTGGGGCGGTAGAACACCGCGGTGTGGCCGATCCGCTGCACCAGCGCCGCCCCGGTGCCTTCGGCGAGGCGGGCGATCATGGCGTCGCGTTCCTCGCGCTCGGCGGCGGCGACCTTCACCTTCACCAGTTCGTGGTGCTCCAGCGCCAGGTCGAGCTCGGCGACCAGGTTGTCGGTCACGCCCTTGCCGCCGACCTGGAGCATCGCCCGCAGGCCGTGGGCCATGCCGCGCAGGAAGCGGGTCTGGGCGGAGGTCAGGACGGTCGACATGGCAGCTGGCAGCAAGGTTCCGGAAGGGCGCGCAGGGTATCATGCGGGGCCGCCCGTCCCGTATGCCCGCCGATGGCCACCCGCAGCAAGAGCAGCCAGCGCTGGCTCAAGGAGCACCACTCCGACCCCTTCGTGAAGAGGGCGCGGGCGGAGGGCATGCGCTCGCGCGCGGTGTACAAGCTGGAAGAACTGGTCGAACGCGACCGCCTGCTCCGCCCGGGGATGACCGTCGTCGACCTGGGGGCCGCTCCCGGCGGCTGGTCGCAGTGGGTGCGCCGCGAGCTGGGCGACAGCGGCCGGGTGATCGCGCTGGACATCCTGGAGATGCCGCCCCTGGCCGGGGTGGAGTTCCTTCATGGGGACTTCAGGGAGGATGACGTCCTCTCGGCGCTGGAATCCACGCTGGCCGGGCAGTCGGTCGACCTTGTGCTCTCGGACATGGCCCCCAATAAGAGTGGGATGGATGCGGTGGACATGCCGCGTGCCATGTACCTTGCCGAACTGGCGATGGATTTCGCCGACCGGCACCTGCGTCCCGGCGGGACCTTCCTGATCAAGCTGTTCCAGGGCGTGGGGTTTGATGACTACGTGCGCGATCTCCGCCGCCGGTATGAGAAGGTGGTGATCCGCAAGCCGGAGGCCTCGCGCAAGCGGTCCCCGGAGGTGTACGCGCTGGCACGCGGCCGGCGCGCCGACGAGATGAATGCCCACGGGCGAGAGGTGTAGCGGTAGATGAACGATCTGGCCAAGAACTTGCTGATGTGGGTGGTGGTCGCCGTCGTGCTGATGGTGGTGTTCCAGGCCTTCGGGCCGCGCACCGCCGGCCAGGCCGCGCCCCAGGAAGTGACGTATTCCCAGTTCCTCAAGGACGTGGATGCCGGGCAGGTCAAGTCCGTGACCTACACCGAGGACAGCGGGCTGGCGGGCAACGCCCTGCGCTTCGAGCGCAAGGATGGCTCCACCGGCACCACCAATGGGCCGGCCGACGACGCGCTGGTGAACGTGCTGGTGCGCGAGAACGTCGAGATCACGCGGATTCCACCCGACAACGGCCCGTCGCTGCTGTACATCCTGATCAACATCCTGCCGTGGGTGCTGTTCATCGGCATCTGGGTGTATTTCATGCGCCAGATGCAGCAGGGCGGAAGCAAGGGGGCGATGAGCTTCGGCAAGTCCCGCGCCAAGCTGCAGGGCGAGAACGAGGTCAAGGTCACCTTGGCCGACGTCGCCGGCTGCGAGGAGGCCAAGGAGGAGGTTGGCGAGCTGGTCGAGTTCCTGCGTGACCCCACCCGGTTCCAGAAACTGGGCGGCAAGATCCCGCGTGGCGTGCTGATGGTCGGCCCGCCTGGCACCGGCAAGACCCTGCTGGCGCGTGCGATTGCCGGCGAGGCCAAGGTGCCGTTCTTCAGCATCTCCGGTTCGGACTTCGTCGAGATGTTCGTCGGCGTGGGCGCCAGCCGGGTGCGCGACATGTTCGAGCAGGCCAAGAAGCACGCGCCGTGCATCATCTTCATCGACGAGATCGACGCCGTCGGCCGCCACCGTGGTG
>JAEWFH010000050.1 GCA_023388955.1 Pseudomonadota bacterium | reverse complement strand
TCGCGCTTGATCCGGCGCAGCAGCCCGCGGTGCAGGGTGAAGGGCGATTGCAGCATCTGTTGCAGCCGCGGCGGCGGCGACAGCCCGGACAGCTGCTGGAAGATCTGCTGCACGTCCCCGGCCAGTTGCGGGTGGGCGGTCATCAGTCCCATGTCGGTGTAGGCGCGCGCGGTACCTGCGTGGTAGTTGCCGGTACTCAGGTGCACGTAGCGGCGCAGCCTGCGCCCCTCGCGGCGCACCACCAGCATCATCTTGGCGTGGGTCTTGAACCCGAACACCCCGTAGACCACCTGGATCCCGGCCTCCTGCATGCGGTTGGCGAAGCCCAGGTTGGCCTCCTCGTCGAAGCGCGCGCGCAGCTCCACCACCGCGGTGACGTCCTTGCCGTTGCGCGCGGCCTGGATCAGCGACTCGACGATCTGCGAGCCCTCGCCGGAGCGGTACAGGGTCTGCTTGATCGCCAGTACCGAGGGGTCCTCGGCGGCCTGGCGCAGCAGCTCCAGCACCGGGGTGAAGGAGTCGAAGGGATGGTGCAGCAGCACGTCCCCCGCGGTGATGGTCTCGAACATCGCGTCGTTGCCGGGCAGGGCGCGCGACTGGAACGGCGGGAACTTCAGGTCCGGCCGGTCGACCAGCTCGTGCACCTTGATCACCCGGTTGAGGTTGACCGGCCCCTCGATGTGGTAGACCGCGTCCTCCCCCAGGCCGAACTTGTCCAGCAGGCTGCGCACCAGCGGGGTGGGGCAGTCGCGGGCGATTTCCAGTCGCACCGGGCGCAGGAAGTCGCGGCCGATGAGCTCGTCGCGCAGCGCCATGGCCAGGTTGTCGACCTCGTCCTCGTCGAACTCCAGTTCCGCGCTGCGGGTGACACGGAACTGGTAGGCGCCGTGCACGGTCATGCCCGGAAACAGTTCGCCGATGAAGGTCGACAGCAGCGAGGACAGGAATACGAAGTCATGCGGCCCGCCGCTGACCTTCCCGGGAATCTGGATGATCCGCGACAGGGAGCGGGGGGCGCGCACGATCGCGTACTGGCCCTCGCGGCCAAAGGCATCGCGGCCTTCCAGGCGGACCACGATGTTGAGTGACTTGTTGAGCAGCTTCGGGAACGGATGTGCCGGGTCCAGGCCCAGCGGCGACAACACCGGCATGACCTTGCTGCGGAAGTAGGCGCGCAGCCAGCGGGCCTGGCGCGGGCTCCAGCGCTCGCGTCCGAACACACGCACGCCGGCGCGGCCGAGTTCCGGGCGCAGCACTTCGCGCCAGCAGTGGTATTGCGCCTGCACCAGCTCGCGGGCGCGCTCGTGGATGAGCGCCAGGAGGCTTGCGTGGGACAGCCCGTCGGCGGCCGGGGGCAGGCCGAGTTCCTGTGCCCGCACCAGGTTGCCGACCCGGATCTCGAAGAATTCGTCCAGGTTGGTGCTGCTGATGCACAGGAAGCGCAGCCGCTCCAGCAGCGGGACCTTCGGATCCAGCGCCTGGGCCAGCACGCGGGCATTGAAGTCCAGCTGTGCCAGCTCGCGGTTGGCGTACAGCGCGGGGTCGCGCAACGGGTCGTCGCCGTCGGCGTCCCGGTACAGCCCGGCGTCGACGTCGGCTTCCGCGTCCACGGCCCGGCCCTGGCGAGGGTCGTCGGGAATCAAGTGCGTGCCTCCAGGGAAGCCGGCTCGCTGCCGGCGGCCTCGCGCGACCTTACCCGCGCGGCGCCAAAATGGCAGGAGAAGGTGCTGCCCACGCCGACCTCGCTGCGGATCTCCAGCCGGGCCTGGTGCAGGTGCAGGGAGTGCTTGACGATCGCCAGGCCGAGCCCGGTGCCGCCACTCTCGCGCGAGCGGCTGGCAGAGACGCGGTAGAAGCGTTCGGTCAGCCGGGGCAGGTGCGCCGGCGCAATGCCGTAGCCGGAGTCGGCGACTTCCAGCACTGCCTCGCCGCCCGGGTCCAAGCGCCAGCGGATCACCACCTCGCCCTCGCTGCCGGTGTGCCGCACGGCGTTGGATACCAGGTTCGAAAACGCGCTGTGCAACTCCCGCGAGCCACCCCACAGGTCAACCCCCGCCAGGTCCTCGACGCGGATCCGGTGCCGGCCCTGGCTGATCGCCACCGCCTCGCGCCGCAGCGTGTCGAGCATCGCGGCCATCGCAATGTGGTCCTCGCCGACGAGCTGCTCGGCCGATTCCAGCCGCGACAGCGTCAGCAGGTCCTCGACCAGCTGGGCCATGCGCTGGGACTGCTGCTGCATCTCCCGGATCATCGGCTGGCGATCGGGATCGCCCTCGTCGTCCATCATGTCCAGATAGCCATGCAGGACGGTCAGCGGGGTGCGCAGCTCATGGCTGACATTGGCGACGAAGTCGCGCCGCATCCGTTCCAGCCGCAGCAGGCGGGTCACGTCGCGGGCCACCAGCAGCCACAGCGACTCCGAGTAGGGGATCAGCTTCAGGCTCAGCGTGGCGCTGCCGTCCGGGGAGGTGATCTCCAGCGGTTCGGCATGGCGGCCGGCGGCCAGCCAGTGCGAGAGCGAGAGCGGTTTCAGGCATTCGGCGAGCGGGGCACCGACGGCGGCGGGATAGTGCAGCCCGAGCATCCGGGTGCCCGCCTCGTTGAACCACATCACCCGCTGGCTGTTGCGCTCGACCACCACGACCGCATCGGGCAGGGCGGTGGCGACGGCGCGGTAGGCGCGCAGCATTTCCAGCAGCCGGTGCTTGCGGCCGCGGGTTTCCAGCTGGCTGCGGTGCAGCAGCCGCTCCAGCTCGTTCCAGGCCCCGCGGGCGCGGGCCGGCGGCTGGCGGCGGCGGGCGGTCAGCCGCTCCAGCACGCGCTGCAGACGCCAGTAATGCCAGGCGATCACCGCCAGGGCGGCCAGGGCCAGTGCTTCCCAGGGATAGCCGGCGAGCGCACCGGCGAGCGTCGCCAGCGCCAGCAGCAGCGCCAGCATCGCGACGGTCCGTGACCAGGCCTTGTGGATCTCGGCGGGCATGGCGCCAGTATCGGCGATGGCGGGGGGCGAGGGTGGAAGTCAGCCGTCGATCGCGCCGGAGAACCGGTACCCGGCCCCCCGCACGGTCTGCACCATGCCGTCGAACCCGAACGGCTCGAGGGTCTTGCGCAGGCGCCGGATGTGCACGTCGATGGTGCGCTCCTCCACGTACACGCTGCCGCCCCAGACATGGTCGAGCAGCTGCGAGCGCGAGTAGACGCGGTCGGTGTGGGTCATGAAGAAGTGCAGCAGGCGGTACTCGGTCGGGCCGATCTGTACCGGCTGCTCGCCCTCGGCGGTACGGGCGAACACGCGATGGGCGGCGCCATCGATGCGCAGCTGGCCGACGGTGACGCTGCCGTCCTCGTCATCCTCGCGCGAGCGCCGCAGCACGGCACGGATCCGTGCGAGCAGCTCCCGGGTGGAGAAGGGCTTGACCACGTAGTCGTCGACGCCGGATTCCAGGCCGGCAACGCGATCGTTCTCTTCGCCGCGGGCGGTGAGCATGATGATCGGGATCTCCCGGGTCAGCGCCTCGCGGCGCCAGCGCCGGGCCAGCTCCAGCCCGCTGGTGCCCGGCAGCATCCAGTCCAGCAGGATCAGGTCCGGGACCTTGTCGGCGATCGCGATCTGCGCCTGCTGCGCATCGCCGGCATGGACGGGCTCGTATTCGCCCTTGCGCAGTGCAAAGGCAACCATGTCGCGGATGGCAGGCTCGTCCTCGACGATCAGGATGCGCTTGTGCATTCAATCACCAACGGCGGGAGGGCGCGACCAGTACACTACCGTTCGGTGACAGCCAGATGACAGTGGCAACCTCGGCCGTTCAGCGGCGCTCGAGGACCTCGTCGCGGATCCCCTGGCGGTGCAGCTCCAGCACCAGCGGGGTGATGTGGGCAATGCGGGCCTCGATCCGCTCGCGGGCGTAATAGTCCACGTCGGGGTGCTGCTTGAGCGTGTTGAGCTGTACCAGCGCCTGCTCGGCGCGTCCGCCCAGCAGTGCCGCCTCGGCCCAGGCTTCGCCGGCGCGGATCGGGTCGCCGGCGATCTCGCTGGCGCGGGCGAACGTGCGCTGGAAGGCCAGGCTGTCGGCGGCCCCCGTCGCCATCGGGCGCAACAGCGCCTGCGCCCTGCGGCCGTCCTCGACCGTGTCGCGGGCGATCAGCGCTTCCGCCCAGCCCAGCGCCACCGCGCGGTTGGCCGGCGCCCGGCGCGAAAGTGCCTGGAAATGGCGGTCCGCCTGCGGATGCCGGCCGGCACGGGAAAGGGCCTCGGCCAGTGTCAGTTCGATCCAGAGGTCGCGTGGCCGGGCCTCGAGCAGTGCTTCCAGCATCCCCACCGCCTCGCCAGGCTGGCTGGAGCGGAGCCGGGCCAACGCCAGCCCATAGCGCGCCGCTTCGTCCAGCGGGCCGGCGGACTTCATCTGCTCGTACTCGCGGATGGCCTGGCGCGGGGTCTCGGCGGTGAGCACGCGCAGGCGCTCGCGCGCCAGTTCGAAGCGGCCGGTGCCGGCGCTGCGGTCGCGGCTGGAGCCGGCTCCGGCGACCACTTCCAGTCCGGCCGGCAGCAGCGGGTTGCCGCGTCCCACCGGGCCGCCGCTGAATACCGGCGACTGCCCTCCACCCAGCTGTTCGGCGCGTGCCTTGGCCTCGCTGATGCGGGTGGTGGTCACCGGGTGGGTGCGCAGGTAGTCGGGGAACTCGTAGGCACCGGCGGCGTTGACACGCGAGAGCGCCTGCATGGTCCCGAAGAAGTCCGCCACCGCGTGCGGGTCGTAGCCGCTGCGTGACAGGGTGCGGATGCCGACCCGGTCGGCTTCGTGCTCGTTGGAGCGCGTGTAGTTGATCCGGGCCTGCTGGCTCAGGCCCATCGCAGCGACCATCGCGGCCTGCGTGGCCTCGCCGGACGAGCTGCCCCCGGCGGCCTGCGCGGCGACGATGGCGCCCAGCATCGCCAGCATGATCGGCACCTGGTCGCGCTGGGCCCGTTCCACCGCGCGCAGTACGTGCTGCTGGCTGACGTGGGCGATCTCGTGGGCGAGCACGCCGGCCACTTCGTCCTCGCGCTCGGCGGCCAGCACCAGGCCGGAGTTCACGCCGATGTAGCCGCCCAGGGTGGCGAAGGCGTTCACCTGGCGCTCCTTCAGCATGAAGAAGGTGAAGGACTGGCGCGGGGTGTCGCTGTTCGCGCCCAGCCGCCCCCCGAGGGAGGCGAGCCACTCCTCCACCAGCGGGTCGTCGAGTATGTAGTCGTAATGGCGCAGCTGGGCCAGCATCATCTGCCCGTACTGCGTCTGCTGGTGCGGGGTGAGCAGTTCCCCCGCCGATGAGCCCATGTCCGGCAGGCGGTCCTGTGCCAGTGCCGCCGGCAGGGCCAGCGCCAGGGTGAGGGCAGCGGTCAGGAGGCAGGTGCGGCGCAAGTGGGACTCCGGAGGACGGCGTGGCGTGGCAGGGATCCGGCTCCGGGTGGAAAAACCGCACCGGTGGACCCATGTCGCTGTCATTCGACCACAGGCCGGGTCACGAGTTCACGACAGGAGGGAAACGCCCCATGAATGCCAGCGCACAACCCCAGATCACCATCTACTCCACCGCGGTGTGTCCGTACTGCGTCGCGGCCAAGAATTTCCTGCAGAGCCAGGGCCGGACCTGGACCGAGGTGCGCATCGACCAGGACCCGGCGGAGCGCGAGAAGATGATGGCGCGCACGCGCCGTACCAGCGTTCCGCAGATTTTCGTCGGCGATACCCACGTTGGCGGCTACGACGACATGATCGCCCTCCACCGGGCGGGCAAGCTGGTGCCCCTGCTGGACGGCGAGGCCTGAAGCCGGTGGGCGCCGTGCCGCGGTAACCGGGGAGTGCTGTCACTGCAGTGGCTGTGGCCGTCTGGCATAATCAGGCGGTTCACACACGCCGCCGTACGTTCCCTCCGCGCCGGTGGCCATCAGCTGGAATCCCCCTCAAATGACGCAAACCATCACGGTCATCCGCGGCGACGGCATCGGCCCGGAAATCATGGATGCCACCCTGCACGTGCTCGATGCGCTGCAGGTGGGCCTGGACTACGAGTTCGCCGACGCCGGCGTGGTCGCCCTGGAGAAGACCGGCGAGCTGCTGCCGGCCGCCACCCTGGACTCGATCAGCCGCAACCGCGTTGCGCTCAAGAGCCCGCTGACCACCCCGGTCGGCGGTGGCTTCTCGTCGATCAACGTCGAGCTGCGCCGCCGTTTCGACCTGTACGCCAACGTGCGCCCGGCGCGCTCCTACCCCAACACCAAGTCGCGCTTCGAGTCGGGCGTGGACGTGATCACCGTGCGCGAGAATACCGAGGGCGCCTACAGCGCCGAGGGCCAGGAGGTTTCCGAGGACGGCAACACCGCCGTTTCGGTCGCCACCGTGACCCGCAAGGGTTCGGAGCGGATCGTGCGCTATGCCTTCGACCTGGCCCGCAGCACCGGCCGCAAGAAGGTCACCATCGTCCACAAGGCCAACATCCTGAAGTCGACCTCGGGCCTGTTCCTGAAGGTGGCCCGCGAGGTCGCCGCCGAGTACCCGGACATCGAGGCCCAGGACATGATCGTCGACAACTGCTGCATGCAACTGGTCATGCGCCCGGAGCAGTTCGACGTGCTGGTCACCACCAACCTGTTCGGCGACATCATTTCCGACCTGTGCGCCGGCCTGATCGGCGGCCTGGGGCTGACGCCGGGCGCGAACATCGGCAAGGACGCGGCGATCTTCGAGGCCGTGCACGGCACCGCGCCCGACATCGCCGGCCAGGGCAAGGCCAACCCGTGCGCGCTGCTGCTGGGCGCCGGGCAGATGCTCGACCACCTCGGCATGGCCGACAAGGCCGAGCGCCTGCGCGGTGCGATCGTCGCCACCCTGGAGGCCCGCGACAGCCTGACCGGCGACCTCGGCGGCAGCGGCAGCACCATGGCTTTCGCCAAGGCAATCGCCAGCCGGGTCTGATTCCCCGGCCGGCCGGTACCGTGGCATCAACGGGGCGCCCAGGTGGCGCCCCGTTGCTTTTTGTGTTCCAGCCATGGCCTCGACAGACTGCAGGGCGGGCGGCACACTCGCGATCCCACTTCATCCGCATGAAGCGATGAATCAGTCTTCCACGCCTCCCTCTCCCAGCGCGCTCGCCCTGGTTCCGCTGCTGGTCTTCCTGTTGCTGTTCTTCGGCGCCGGGCTGTACTTCACCCTGCAGGGGGAGGAGATGGGTTTCTACCAGCTGCGCGCGCCCGTCGCGGTGCTGCCGGCGCTTGCACTGGGTGCGTGGCTGTCGTGGCGCCGCGGGGTCCGGCCCGTCGACACGCTGCTGGAGGGAATGGGGCAGCCGAACGTGATGCTGATGGTGCTGGTGTTCCTGCTTGCCGGCGCCTTCGCCAACGTGACCCGGGCCATCGGCGCGGTCGACGCGGTGGTGGCGCTGGGGCTGGGCGTGCTGCCACCGCAGTTCCTGCTGCCGGCGCTGTTCCTGGTGGCGGGGTTCGTATCGCTGGCGATCGGCACCTCCATGGGCACCATCGCCGCGGTGGTGCCGGTGGCGGTGGGTATCGGCGATGCCTCCGGGTTGGACATGGCGCTGGTACTGGGCGCGGTCGTGGGCGGGGCGATGTTCGGCGACAACCTGTCGATCATCTCCGACACCACTATCGCCGCTACCCGCACCCAGGGTGCGCGCATGCACGACAAGTTCCGCGAGAACCTCAAGCTGGCGGTCCCCGCCGCCCTGGCCACCGCGGTGCTGCTGGCGCTGGCGGGGCAGGACGCGCCGGTACAGGCGCCCGAGGCGGTCGCGGCCTGGCTGGTCCTGCCCTACGTGCTGGTGCTGGCACTGGTGTTGGCCGGCATCGACGTGGTGCTGGTGCTGGCGATCGGTCTGTCGGTGACTGGAGTGATGGGGGCGTTCACGCCGGGCGGCTACGACCCGGTCAGCTTCGCCATCGACATCTACGACGGCTTCGGCTCGATGATGGAGATCACTCTGCTGTCGATCCTGATCGGTGGCCTGGCCGCGCTGACCCGCGCCAATGGCGGGCTGGAGTGGCTCTCACGGGCGGTCGCCCGACTGGCCCGGGGCGGCCGCGGGCCACGGGCGGGCGAGGCCAGCATCGCCGCGCTGGCGGCCGGCAGCGACGTGCTGACCGCCAACAACACCGTGGCCATCCTGGTCAGTGGCGACCTGGCGCGGGACATCGCCCAGCGCCACGGAATCAGCCCGCGGCGGGCGGCCAGCATGCTGGACGTGTTCGCGTGCATCGCCCAGGGCGTGCTGCCCTATGGGGCGCAGATCCTGCTGGCCGGCTCGCTGGCCGGCCTCTCGCCGCTGCTGGTGGCGGGGAAGGTCTGGTACTGCTGGGCGCTGGCACTTGCCGCCGCGGTGGCCATCGCCTGGCCGCGGCGGCGCGCCGCGCCGTCAGTCGCGTGACTGCAGCTTGGCCAGCAGCCGCAGGAACTCCACGTACAGCCAGACCAGCGTGACCATGATCCCGAACGCGCCGTACCACTCCATGTACTTCGGCGCACCATGCTCGACGCCGGACTCGATGAAGTCGAAATCCAGCACCAGGTTCAGCGCCGCGATCACCACCACGAACAGGCTGAAGCCGATTCCGATCAGCCCGCTCTCGTGGATCATCGGGACCTGTACCCCGAACAGGCCCAGCACCATCGAGGCCAGGTAGACCAGCATGATCCCGCCGGTGGCGGCGAACACGCCCATCTTGAAGTTCTCGGTCGCGCGGATGAGGCCGCTGCGGTAGGCGAACAGCATCGCGAACAGAGTGCCGAAGGTCAGCAGCACCGCCTGCATGACGATGCCCTCGTACAGGTGGTTGAACATCGCCGAGATCGCGCCCAGGAACAGGCCTTCCACCAGGGCGTAGGCCGGTGCGGTGAACGGTGCCCACTCCTTCTTGAACACCGTGACCAGGGCCAGCACCAGCCCGCCGATCAGCCCGCCCCACATGTACGGGGCGGCGCCCACGATGCCCGCGGGCGTGGACACCTGGCTCCAGGCGAAGGCCGCGGTGGCCACGGCGAGCAGGAGCAGGAAGCCGGTCTTGTTGACGGTGCCGTTGAGGGTCATGGCGCCGTCGGCCTCGCGGACGATCGAGCCGCTGCCGAGGTCCAGGAAGGTCGACTCCTTCAGAGCCGGGTTGCCGCTGCGGATCATGTGATTCCCCTTGATTGGGCGGTGGTGGTGCGAAAGGGGGGACTCGAACCCCCACGAGGTCTCCCTCACTGGAACCTAAATCCAGGGCGTCTACCAGTTCCGCCACTTTCGCATGCTGGGCCGCGCCCGATTGTAGGAGCGCCCGCCCGGCTCCGCCACGCATCCGCGGCGTGGCGTGGCGTGGACAAGAAAAAAGGCCCCTGGCGATGCCAGGGGCCCCGGATTGGTGGGCCGTCAAGGATTCGAACCTTGGACCAATTGATTAAGAGTCAACTGCTCTACCAACTGAGCTAACGGCCCGGGCTGGAAATTGTAACAGGCACTGCTACCAGCAACGCAATACCTTTTTTGAACGAAACGCTCGGGGCGCTTCTGCAAGGGTGGGGTGGATGAGGGGATTCGAACCCCCGACCACTGGAATCACAATCCAGTACTCTAACCAACTGAGCTACATCCACCACGGGTGACGCATTGTCGCATGAACTGGCGCGCCCGGCAGGACTCGAACCTGCAACCACCGGCTTAGAAGGCCGGTGCTCTATCCGGTTGAGCTACGGGCGCCTGGTACTGCGACCCGCCGGATGGTCGGGGCAGAGGGATTTGAACCCCCGACCCTCTGGTCCCAAACCAGATGCGCTACCAGGCTGCGCTATGCCCCGATCCGGGCTTCCGTAGCGCGCCAGCGCCGCGAAAGGCCGGTAATTCTGCGCAGCCCGCGCGCTGGTGTCAATCACCACGGGCCGGGTCCACGCTCATGGGCTGCACTGCAGGATGCCGCGGCAGCGCTGGCGGTGGTGGCCGGATTGCGCCAAACTATGCCGTTCGCCGGGAGCAGGGCAGGTATGCCAGCCCGCGTGCGGTGCCCGCGGGGCGCCTGGCCGGCGTGCACAACCACCCAATTCCCAGACAACACATCGTGCCGCGGCCTGGTGCCGTGGCGGCAGGAGTCGATATGCAAGCCACGGTCGAATCGCTCGGTGACCACGAACGCCGCCTGACCTTCAGTCTCCCGGCCGACCGGTTGAAGCAGCAGGTCGACCAGCGCCTGGGCGAGATCGCCCGGACCACGCGCCTCAAGGGCTTCCGTCCCGGCAAGGTGCCGCGCAGCGTGGTCGAGCAGCGCTTTGGCCAGCAGGTCCGCGATGAAGTCCGCGGCCAGCTGCTGGACCAGGCCTTCGGCGAGGCGGTGCGCAGCAACGAGCTGCAGATCGCCGGCAACCCGGACATCCGGCCCGCCAGCGATGCCGCTGACGAGAACCAGTACGTCGCGACCTTCGAACTGGTGCCGGATTTCGGCGACATCGAGGTGGACAAGCTGGAGGTCGTGCGCCACACCTCCGAGGTGACCGACGCCGACATCGACACCATGGTCGACAACCTGCGCGCGCAGCGCCGCACCTGGGCCGCGGTCGAGCGTGGCGCGCAGGCTGGCGATGCGGTGGAGCTGGAAACCTGGTCGCAGGTCGGCGAGGAACGCGTCCCGGCCGAGGGCAGCGAGCAGGGCACCAGCGTGGTGGGCAGCGGTTCCATGCTGCCGGCGCTGGATTCGGCGCTGGAAGGCATGAAGGCCGGCGACGAAAAGCAGGTCGAGGTCGAGTTCCCGGCCGACTGGCGCGCACCCCAGTTTGCAGGCAAGACCGCACAGGTCCACCTCAAGGCGGTGAAGGTGTCCGAACCGGTGCTGCCGGAAGTCGATGCCGAGTTCATCCGCAGCTTCGGCGTGCGCAGCGGCGACCCCGAGCAGTTCCGCAAGGACATCCGCTCCAACCTGGAGCGCGAGCTCAAGGGCGCGTTGATGGCACGCCTGCGCCGCGAAGTCAGCGAGAAGCTGGTCGCGGCCTACGGCTCGGTGGAGATGCCGCCGAAGCTGGTCGAGTCGGAAGCCCGCAACATGGCCTTCCAGGCCGCCGAGCAGGCGCGCCGCCAGGGCCGCAACGTCGAGGTGCCGGAGAACGCCCACGAAAACTTCATGGACGGGGCCCGCAAACGCGTGCTGGTCGGGCTGCTGGTGGGCGAGGTCGCCCGCCGCAACGAGCTGCGCCTGGACCCGGCGCGCGTCAACGAGACCCTCAACCTGATCGCCTCCACCTACGAGGAGCCGCAGCAGGTCATCGACCTGTACCGCCAGGACCCGCAGCTGATGCGGGGCCTGCAGGGCCGGGTGATGGAGGAGCAGGTGATCGACTGGATCGCCGAGCGCGCCAGCCACACCGACCAGGCGCTGCCCTTCACCGAGGCGATTCGCCAGTAAACCGCTGAATGGTTGCCGGCGTCCGCCGCCGGCAGCCGCCCCCGGCCTTGCGACGCCAGGCCATTGGCCCCAGATTGGGCAGCCAGACACCACCGAATTTGCAGGCCCCGACCCGATGGACAACCAGACCAGAGCCCTGAACCTCGTGCCCATGGTGGTCGAACAGACCAGCCGCGGCGAGCGCGCGTACGACATCTACTCGCGCCTGCTGAAGGAGCGGGTGATCTTCCTGGTCGGGCCGGTCAACGACGCGGTCGCCAACGTGATCGTCGCGCAGATGCTGTTCCTCGAGGCCGAGAACCCCGAGAAGGACATCAGCCTGTACATCAACTCGCCCGGCGGCGTGGTCACCGCGGGCATGGCGATCTACGACACCATGCAGTACATCCGTCCGGACGTGAGCACCATCTGCGTCGGCCAGGCGGCATCCATGGGTGCGTTGCTGCTGGCTTCCGGCGCCAAGGGCAAGCGCTACGCGCTGCCCAACTCGCGGGTGATGATCCACCAGCCGCTGGGGGGCTTCCAGGGACAGGCCACCGACATCGAGATCCACGCCCGCGAGATCCTCTCGCTCAAGCAGCGCCTCAACGAGGTGCTGGCCAGCCATACCGGCCAGGCACTGGAGACGATCGCCCGCGATACCGAGCGCGACAACTTCAAGAGCGCCGAGGCCGCACGTGAATACGGGCTGGTCGACGAGGTGCTGGAGCGCCGCCCGGACGAGACCATCCAGGCCGGATGACGCCCTGCGGTCCGCACAAGTACTTGATTGAGCAGGAAAACAATGGCACCCGCGCCCCCTCCCGGGCGTCCGCGGGTGCTGTGCTATTCTCGGCCCGCACCACCATGGGGATGCGCGCGGCGCACTCCGAAAGCTGAACATCAGGCAACCGAATGACCGACGACCGACAGGGCCGCACCACCGGCGACAGCAACAAGATCCTCTACTGCTCCTTCTGCGGGAAGAGCCAGCACGAGGTGCGCAAGCTGATCGCCGGCCCCAGCGTGTTCATCTGCGACGAGTGCGTCGAGCTGTGCAACGACATCATCCGCGAGGAGCTGGAGGAGAAGGCGCAATCCGGGCGCAGCAGCCTGCCCAAGCCGCGCGAGATCCTCGAGGTGCTCGACCAGTACGTGATCGGCCAGGCCCGCGCCAAGAAGACGCTGGCGGTCGCCGTGTACAACCATTACAAGCGCATCGAGAGCCGGCAGAAGAGCGACGACATCGAGCTCGCCAAGTCCAACATCCTGCTGGTCGGACCGACCGGTTCGGGCAAGACGCTGCTGGCCGAGACGCTGGCACGCATGCTCAACGTGCCGTTCACCATGGCCGACGCGACCACGCTGACCGAAGCCGGGTACGTGGGCGAGGACGTCGAGAACATCATCCAGAAGCTGCTGCAGAAGTGCGACTACGACGTCGACAAGGCGCAGCACGGCATCGTCTACATCGACGAGATCGACAAGATCTCGCGCAAGTCCGACAACCCGTCGATCACCCGCGACGTGTCCGGCGAGGGCGTTCAGCAGGCCCTGCTCAAGCTGATCGAGGGCACCCTGGCCAGCGTGCCGCCACAGGGCGGGCGCAAGCACCCGCAGCAGGAGTTCCTGCAGGTCGACACGCGCAACATCCTGTTCATCGTCGGCGGTGCGTTCGCCGGCCTGGACAAGATCATCGCCAAGCGCAGCACCGAGGCTGGCGGCATCGGCTTCGGAGCCAAGGTCAAGAGTGCCGAGCGCAAGACCGAGGTCGGCAAGGTGCTGGCCCAGGTGGAGCCGGAGGACCTGGTCAAGTTCGGCCTGATCCCCGAGTTCGTCGGCCGCCTGCCGGTGGTCGCCACCCTGGAGGAGCTCGACGAGGAGGCGCTGGTGCGCATCCTGACCGAGCCGAAGAACGCCATCACCAAGCAGTTCCGCAAGCTGTTCGAGATGGAAGGCGTGGAGCTGGAGTTCCGGCCTGATGCGCTGCAGGCCATCGCCCGCAAGGCGATCAAGCGCAAGACCGGCGCCCGCGGCCTGCGCACCATCGTCGAGTCGGTGCTGCTGGACACCATGTACGACCTGCCTTCGCTGGAGAACGTCAGCAAGGTGGTGGTCGACGAGTCGGTGATCGACCACAAGAGCGAGCCCTACCTGATCTACCAGACCCCGCCGGCGAGCCCGCAGAAGGCGGCCGCCGGGGACTGAGCCGGCCGTTCCATGCACGTTGGTACCCGTCAGCCGCCTGCGTCCGCTGGGGGCTGACTGCTTTCAGGGCCCGGCAAGCTGCATCCCGGCAGGGTGGCTTGCAACGAAACCACGCGCCCCCATAACCCCTGCAAGGCCCTCCGCCGGGAGGTGCGACCGAATTCCCCGGGGCGGCTCCGCGCCGCCCGTGCACTACCGGAGTTTCCCATGACCGAATCCGCCCGCCACGAGCTCGAACTGCCGGTCCTCCCGCTGCGGGACGTCGTGGTGTTCCCGCACATGGTCATCCCGCTGTTCGTGGGCCGCGACAAGTCCATCCAGGCGCTCGAGCGCGCGATGGAGGGCGACAAGCAGATCCTGCTGGTGGCCCAGAAGTCCGCCGAGGTGGACGACCCCGCTGCCGACGACCTCTACGCCACCGGCACGCTGGCCCAGGTGCTGCAGCTGCTCAAGCTTCCCGACGGCACCATCAAGGTGCTGGTGGAAGGCGTGTCCCGGGTCGGGCTGTCCGGGGTCGAGGACCGCGATGGCGCGCTGGTGGCGAAGGCCCGCGAACTGGAGTCCGAGCTGGATCGCGACGAGCGTGAGCTCCAGGCCGTCATGCGCTCGCTGATGGGCATGTTCGAGCAGTACGTGAAGACCAACCGCAAGTTGCCGCCGGAGCTGCTGCAGACCTTGTCCGGGGTGGACGACCCGGGCCGGCTCGCCGACACCGTCGCCGCCCACCTGGGCGTGCGCGTGGCCGACAAGCAGAAGCTGCTGGAGGCGCACCGCGTGGGCGAGCGCATGGAGATGCTGATCGGGCTGGTCGACGGCGAGATCGACGTCCAGCAGCTGGAGAAGCGCATCCGCGGCCGGGTCAAGTCGCAGATGGAGAAGAGCCAGCGCGAGTACTACCTCAACGAGCAGATGAAGGCGATCCAGAAAGAGCTCGGGGAGATGGACGACGCGCCCAACGACATCGAGGAGCTGACCCGGAAGATCGCCCAGGCCGGGATGCCGAAGGAGGTCGAGGCCAAGGCCCGCAACGAGCTCAACAAGCTCAAGCAGATGTCGCCGATGTCGGCTGAGGCGGCCGTCGTGCGCAACTACCTGGACTGGCTGCTGGGCGTGCCGTGGAAGAAGCGCAGCAAGGTCCGTCGTGACCTCAAGACGGCCCAGGAAGTGCTGGACGCCGACCACTACGGGCTGGACAAGGTCAAGGAGCGGATCCTGGAGTACCTGGCGGTGCAGACCCGCGTGCGCAACATGAAGGCGCCGATCCTGTGCCTGGTCGGCCCGCCGGGCGTGGGCAAGACCTCGCTGGGCCAGTCGATCGCCAAGGCCACCAACCGCAAGTTCGTGCGCATGAGCCTGGGCGGGGTGCGCGACGAGGCCGAGATCCGCGGCCACCGTCGCACCTACGTCGGGTCCATGCCCGGACGCATCGTGCAGAACCTCAACAAGGCCGGCACCAGGAACCCGCTGTTCGTGCTCGATGAAATCGACAAGATGTCGATGGACTTCCGCGGCGATCCGTCCTCGGCGTTGCTGGAGGTGCTGGATCCGGAGCAGAACCACAGCTTCAACGACCACTACCTGGAGGTCGACCTGGACCTGTCGGAGGTGATGTTCGTCGCCACCTCCAACTCGCTCAACATCCCCGGCCCGCTGCTGGACCGCATGGAGGTCATCCGCATCCCCGGCTACACCGAGGAGGAGAAGCTCTCCATCGCCAAGCGCTACCTGCTGCCCAAGCAGCTCAAGGCCAACGGGCTGAAGGAGGAGGAGCTGAAGGTCGCCGACGCCGCGCTGCGCGACATCATCCGCTACTACACGCGCGAGGCGGGCGTGCGCAACCTGGAGCGCGAGGTCTCGCGCATCTGCCGCAAGGTGGTGAAGGAGATCGCACTCGCCGGTCCGAAGAAGACGCCCAGGGCCCTCACCGTCAACGCGAAGAACCTCGACAAGTACCTGGGCGTGCGCCGCTTCGACTTCGGCCGCGCCGAGGAGCAGAACGAGATCGGCCTGGTCACCGGCCTGGCCTGGACCGAGGTGGGTGGCGACCTGCTGCAGATCGAGTCTACGATGGTGCCGGGCAAGGGCCAGCTGATGCTGACCGGGCAACTGGGCGACGTGATGAAGGAGTCCGCCTCCGCGGCGCTGAGCGTGGTGCGCGCGCGCACCGAGCGGCTGGGCATCGACCTGGAGTTCCTGCAGAAGCACGACGTGCACGTGCACGTGCCCGAGGGCGCCACGCCCAAGGACGGACCGAGCGCCGGCATCGCCATGGCCACCGCCCTGGTGTCGATGTTGACGAAGAACCCGGTGCGCTCCGACGTGGCGATGACGGGCGAGATCACCCTGCGCGGCCGCGTGCTGCCGATCGGCGGCCTCAAGGAGAAGCTGCTGGCCGCGCTGCGCGGTGGCATCACCACCGTGATCATCCCCTCGGAGAACGAGAAGGACCTGGCGGACCTGCCCAAGAGCGTGAAGGACGGGCTGGAGATCGTCACCGCCAAGTGGATCGACGAGGTCCTGGATGTCGCGCTGGAGCGCCCGCTGGGTCCGGCCGGAGGCAAGAAGGCGGGTGGGGCGGACGTCGGCAAGGTCCCGGTTCCGCGCCGCCGCAAACAGCAACCGCAGCCCGACGTCAAGCACTGAACGCATATTTGCAATGCTTCCGGTCACCCCGCAAAGGCCCGCCGCTGCTTGCTTTCAGCTTGCGCAGGCCATACCCCGCTGGTATAACGGGCGGCACCGCGCGCTCGGGCTTCAGTAGGGGGTGGAGTGCCGCGGCAACGCCGCTCGGTTGCCTTCCGCGCGTGGAGGCACCGATATCCAGAGCAATGCGGAATCGTCCGCACCAGGGAGTCCTATCGAATGAACAAGGCTGAGTTTGTTTCCGCCGTCGCCGAAGCGTCGGAGCTGTCCCGCGCCGACGCCGCCCGTGCCGTCGATGCCGTCGTCGGTGCCATCACCGACGCGCTGAAGAAGGGTGAGAACGTCACCCTGGTCGGCTTCGGAACCTTCGAGGTGCGTGAGCGCGCCGCGCGCCAGGGTCGCAACCCGAAGACCGGCGAGACCATCAAGATCAAGGCTTCGAAGAATCCTTCGTTCAAGGCTGGCAAGGCGCTGAAAGACGCTGTAAACTAAGCGGCTCGCCCACGGTGCAGCAGGTCATCGCCGCACCGATCCGGGTCCGGGTGCTTAGCTCAGTGGTAGAGCGTCTCCCTTACAAGGAGAGGGTCGGGGGTTCGAAACCCTCAGCACCCACCAGCACCGGACTGGGGCAAGGTTTCAAGGCGCGGAGCGGTAGTTCAGTTGGTTAGAATGCTGGCCTGTCACGCCGGAGGTCGCGGGTTCGAGTCCCGTCCGCTCCGCCAGTAGTACCCGAAGGCGTCGGTCCTGCCGACGCCTTCGACATGTAAGTGAGGGACCTGCGTTTTCGCAGGACAACGAGTTCAAGCGCGGAGCGGTAGTTCAGTTGGTTAGAATGCTGGCCTGTCACGCCGGAGGTCGCGGGTTCGAGTCCCGTCCGCTCCGCCAACCATGAAAAGGGACGCCCGTCGGGCGTCCCTTTTTCTTTGCGCCACGCCACCGATCGCGGGTGGCGACCCGGAGCGCCCGGTGAACAGGTAAACTGCCCGGCTTACGTCCGCCCGACCCGACCCGAACATGCTGCAGAAACTCCGCGACAAGACCACCGGCTGGATCGCCACCGTGATCGTCGGCCTGTTGATCATCCCCTTCGCCTTCTTCGGGTTGGAGCAGTACATGGTGGGCGGTGCCAGCAACACCGCCGCCGTGGTCAAGGCACCCCCTGCCTGGTGGACCTCGGCTCCGTCCTTCTGGCCCGCCTCGATGCTGTGGCAGGAGGAGGAGATCACCATCGACGACTTCCGCAACCGCCTCGACCAGGTCCGTCAGCAGCGCCGCGAGATGGAGGGCGAGTCCTTCGACGCGCGTGCCTTCGAGGCACTGCCGAGCCGGGTGCAGGTGCTGGAGGGGCTGGTCGACGAGCGCCTGCAGGCGATCGCCTCCCGCCAGGCCGGGCTGCGCGTGGGCAATGCCATGGTCCGCGACGCGATCCAGGGCATTCCGGCGTTCCAGGTCGACGGCCGCTTCGACGAGCAGCGTTACCGGCTGGCGCTGGCCTCGCAGATCCCGCCGCAGTCCCCGATCCAGTTCCAGGAGACCATGCGCCAGGCCCTGCAGCAGTCGTTGCTCGCCGGCACCCTGGCCGGCAGCGAGTTCGTCACCGCCGGCGAGCTCGAGCGCGTGATGCAGCTGCTCGGCGAGCGCCGCGACGTCAGCCTGCTGCTGGTCCCGCCGCAAGAGGGGGCCGACCCGCAGGTGTCGGACGAGGAAGCGCAGGCCTGGTACGAGGGCCATGTCCAGGACTACATGGCGCCCGAGAACGTGACCATCGAGTACATCGTGCTCGACGCCTCCGGCCTGGACGTCCCGGAGGCCGCCGACGAGGCCGTGCTGCGCCAGCGGTTCGCGGAACAGGCCGAACAGCAGGGCGGGCAGGCCCAGCGCCAGGTCTCGCACATCCTGCTGGAAGTACCCGCCGACGCCACGGCGGCGGACGTCGAGGCCGCGCGCGCCGAAGCCGCCGGGCTGGCCGCGCAGGCCCGGGGCGGCGACTTCGCCGCGCTGGCGGGCGCCCACAGCGACGACACCGGGTCGGCCGAGGTCGGCGGCGACCTGGGCTGGGTCGGTCCCGGGACCCTGCCGGCGGCGCTCGACGAGGCGCTGGAATCCATGCAGCCGGGCGAGGTCAGCGAACCGGTGCGCAGTGACTTCGGCTGGCACGTGCTGCTGCTGCGCGACGTCGAGCAGGCCGAGGGCGAAACCTTCGAGCAGGCCCGCGAGCGCCTGGTGGCCGAGCAGGCCGGAGCGGACCGCGAGGCGGCCTTCGAGGATGTCAGCCGTCGCGTGGTCGACGCCATCCTGCAGTCGCCGGCCTCGCTGGAGGCGGCGGCCGAGGCGGCGGGCGTCCAGGTGCAGACCCTGGGCCCGTTCACCCGCGAGGCCACCGAAGGCATGGCCGCCGAGGCCGGGATCCGGAGCACCGCGTTCGCCGAACCGCAGGTCGAGGACCGGATGATCAGCGATACCATCAGCCTGGCGCCGGGACGTGCGGCCTGGCTGCGGGTGGTCGACCACAATGCCGAGCAGCCCCGGCCGCTCGCGGACGTGCGCGCCCGGGTCGAGGACGCCATCCGCAACCAGCGCCTGCGCGAAGCCGCCGCGGCCCGTGGCGAGGCGCTGGAGAAACGCGTTGCCGAACTGGGCAGCCTGGCCCTGGCCGCCGAGGCGGAAGGGCTGGAAGCACCTGAGTCGGTGCCGCAGGTGCCGCGTGGCGCGCCGCTGGTGGCGCCAGGCGTGTCGGAGGCGATCTTCGCCGCCCCGGTTCCTTCCGAAGAGGTCCTTTCCAGTGGCCACCAGGTGCTCGATGACGGCAGCGTCGTGTTGTTCACCGTCGATGCGGTGACCCCGGGCGACAGCGCCAGCGTTCCGCCCGGACAGGCCGAGGTGCTGCGGGGGCAGCTCTCGCAGGCAGCCGGCATCGCCGACGTGCAGGCGATGGTCGACGCGCTGCGGGGCCGTTACCAGGTCGAGGTGTTCGAACAGAACCTCTGAGGTCCGGCCCGCAGGGCCGCAGGCCAAGGAAAAAGCCCGGCACATGGCCGGGCTTTTTCGTGGTTCTTCACGGAACTCCAGGGAGGGGAGGACAGGCGTGTCGCCGGCCTCCCCCCCGTCGCGCCGGGTCAGTCCTCGCTGCCGACGCCACTCATGCCCAGGATGTTGTAGCCCGAGTCGACGTAGGTCACCTCGCCGGTGATGCCAGAGGCGAGGTCCGAGCACAGGAACGCTGCGGTGTTGCCCACGTCCTCGATGGTCACGGTGCGGCGCAGCGGGGCATGGGCCTCGAAATGGCCCAGCATCTTGCGGAAGTTGGCGATGCCGGCGGCGGACAGGGTCTTGATCGGCCCGGCGGAGATCGCGTTCACCCGGGTGCCTTCCGGACCCAGGTTGAGGGCCAGGTAGCGCACGGTGGCTTCCAGGCTCGCCTTGGCCACGCCCATCACGTTGTAGTTCTGCAGTGCCCGCACCGCGCCCAGGTAGCTCAGGGTGAGGACCGAGCCGTTGCGACCGGCCATGAGCGGGCGCGCGGCCTTGGCCAGCGCGGCCAGCGAGTAGGCGGAGACCTCATGGGCGGTGTTCCAGTTCTCCCGGGTCAGGCCGTCGAGGAACTCGCCCTCGATCGCCTCGCGCGGCGCGTAGGCGATCGCGTGCACCAGGATGTCGAAGCCGCCTTCCCAACGCTGGCCGAGTTGTTCGAAACAGTCGCGGATCTGCTCGTCGCTGGTGACGTCCAGCGGCAGCACGATGTCGCTGCCGAAGCTGGCGGCGGCCTTTTCCACACGCGGACGCATCTTGTCGTTGAGGTAGGTGAACGCAAGCTCCGCGCCCTGGCGGTGCATTGCCTCGGCGATGCCGGTGGCGATCGAGCGGTCGCTGGCGATGCCGGTGATGAGTGCGCGCTTGCCTTGCAGGAAACCCATGGATGCTCCTCGATGATCCGTGCGCGGCCGGCATGGCCGTGCAGGCCGCTAGTTTAGCCTGCTCAACGACTGCCGCCGGCGGCGCCACCCGCGGGCGGAACCGTGCTCCGTGCCGGCGCGGCGGCCAGCAGGCGTGCCGGCTGGCCATCCGGCCGTGCGACCCGGCCATCGACGTACACCGGGTTGAGCCGGCGCAGGGTGGCGGCGTCCTGTTCGTGCCGGGCCGCCCACTCACGCAGCCGCGTCACGTCACCAGGCAGTTCAACCTCGTGCAGCCGTGGGACGGGAAGCTCCATCGCGGCCTGCCAGGCGTGCGCCTCGCCGGCCTCGAGCATCACGCAGGTCAGGGCCTGGATCTTGGCGACGTAGGAGCGGGTGATGCGGGGCACGCCCTGCAGGGCGTCCAGGTCCACGTCACGGGCCTGCTGGCCGCTGCGGCGCAGGGCGCCGAGCACCCGGTATTCGCCGGCGTTGTACGCCATCGCGGCCAGTCGCCAGTCGCCGGCGAACATGCCGTGGAGCGTCTTGAGGTAGCGGACCGCGGCGCGGGTGGAATCGACCGGGGACAGCCTGCCGTCGTAGCCGGCGCGAATCGGGACCTTGTGGTTGCGGGCCGTGATCTTGATCATCTGCCACAGCCCGGCGGGACCGGAAGGGCTGCGGGCGTTGGCGCGGTAGCCGCTTTCCACGAAGGGGATCAGCGCGTACTCCGTCGGCAGGTGCGCGGCGCGGACCGCGTCGACCACGTAGCCGAACAGGGCCAGGGACTCGTCGGGGTCGGTGGCGAGCTGGTCGGGGGCGCTGGCGAAGTGTGCCTGCCAGCGTTCGCTGGCGCCGGCGGGACAGCTGGGATTCGCGAGTCCCTCGCGGAAGCTGCCGTAGATCGCCATCCCGCTGCGGGTATCGAGGTGGGTGCGGGAGGATTCGCCGGACGTGGCGACCGGGTCGGCGGCCGTTGCCGGCGCGGTCGCCAGGGCCAGCACCAGGCCGGCGACCAGGCCGCGCAGGCGCGTGCCGCGTTGGCCGCGGCTCATGCCCGGAATCCGTCCTTCCAGGCCCGCAGGGCCGCGAACGTCTCCACCGGTCCGCCCGGTGGCTGGCCTGCGTGGCGGGCCGCCGCCGCGGCCACCTGCGGCTGGTCGCAGCGCAGGAACGGATTGCAGGCCCGCTCGTCGGCCAGCGACGAGGGCAGGGTGGGGCGATGGGCGGTGCGCATGGCATGGACCTCTTCGGTACGCCGGGCCAGGGCTGCGTTGCCGGGCTCCACGGCCCGCGCGAAGGCGGCATTGGCCAGCGTGTACTCATGGCCGCAACACACCCGGGTAGACCCCGGGAGGGCGGCCAGTCGCGACAGCGAGTGGTGCATCTGGGCGGGGCTACCCTCGAAGAGCCGCCCGCAACCCAGGCTGAACAAGGTGTCGCCGCTGAACAGGATCCCGCCGTCTTCGCTGGCATGGAAGGCCACGTGGCTGCGGGTATGGCCGGGTACCTCGAGTACCTGGAATGCATGTCCGCACAGTTCGACCACGTCGCCTTCGCCGACCCGCCGGGTGGCGTGCGCGATGCGCTCATCGACCGGGGCGATGACCTCCAGGTCCGGCCATTGCCGCAATAGTTCCGGCACGCCGCCGACGTGGTCGCCGTGGTGATGGGTCAGCAGCACGGCGTCCGGCCGCCGCCCCGATGCGGCCGCCGCCAGGACCAGCCCGGCCTCGCCCGGGTCGACCACCAGTGCCTGGCCCGCCTCTTCGAGCAGCCAGATGTAGTTGTCGTCGAAGGCGGACAGGGCGTGCAGTTGCATGCGGGCTCCTGGTTGCTGCCTGGCCGGAACGGGTGGGCCCGGATGCCGGTCGTGGCGCAGAAAGCGCAGAATGGCGGAAACCGTTGCCGGTGCCGCAAGTCCGCGACCATGCCCGTGCTGTTCCCCCATCGTCAAGGAACGCCGCCTCCCTCGGCCGCGCCGGAAGCGCTGGGCTGGTTCGCCGGTGACGCCGGGCAGGCGCTGCTGGCGAGCGAGGTGGAAGCGGTGCGGCGGGTGGTCGCCGGCTGTCCGGCACGTCCATGGCTGTGGTTCGGGGTGGCCGGGGCCTCTGCCCCCGCCGCCGCGCGTGGCCTGGTGCTCAGGCCCGGCGACGGCCACTGGACCGGGTCGCTGCGCTGCACGCTACCACTGCCCCTGGCCAGCGAGTCGGTCGGCGCAATCCTGCTCCAGCACGTCCTCGACGATGCCGGTGCCCCCGGGCTGCTGGAGGAGTGTGCACGGGTGCTGGCCCCGGGGGGATGCCTGTGGCTGGCCGGCCTCAACCCCTGGGCACCCTACCGGCTGCGCTGGGCCGGCACCGGCCTGCAGGCCCGCACGCCGGGTGGATGGCAGGCGGCGCTGCGCAAGGCGGGCTTTCCGTCCGGGGCCGTGCAGCTGCAGTGGCTTGGTCCGGCCTGGAAGCCCACCCCGGGGCCGGCGGGGGTGGGGGCCCACGACCTGCTGCGTGCGGGGCTGGCGCTGACGGTCACCAAGCGGGTGCAGGCGGGGGTGCGCGAAGGTGGCCTGCGCGTGCTGCGCTGGCGACCGGCCGCCTCGCCGGTCGCGGGCCGGGCCGCCGGCCATGCCTCGGGAGCGGCCGCTCGACGATAATGGCGGGATGACCGAATCCTCCAAGCACGTCCAGATCCATACCGATGGCGCCTGCCTCGGCAATCCCGGCCCCGGTGGCTGGGCGGCCCTGCTGCGCTACCGCGGCAAGGAGCGCGAACTCGCTGGCGGCGAGCCGCAGACCACCAACAACCGCATGGAGCTCATGGCCGCGATCATGGCCCTTGAGGTGCTGCGCGAACCCTGCCAGGTCACCCTCCACACCGACTCCCAGTACGTGCGGCAGGGCATCACCCAATGGCTCCCGGGCTGGATCCGGAAGGGCTGGAAGACCTCCGGCGGGGGAGCGGTCAAGAACCGGGACCTGTGGGAGCGGCTGCAGCTGGCCACCGCGCCGCACCAGGTCGACTGGCGCTGGGTCAAGGGCCACTCCGGCGATCCGGACAACGAGCGCGTCGACGGGCTCGCCCGTCTCCAGGCCGTGGCCCAGCGAGCCGGGACCCCGGCCTGAGCGGCAACGGTAGAATGCCGGGCATGCGCCAAGTCATCCTTGATACCGAAACCACCGGCCTGAGCTGGGAACGCGGCAACCGCGTGGTCGAGATCGGCTGCGTGGAGTTCGTCGAGCGCCGGCCGACCGGACGGACGTACCACCAGTACCTCAATCCGGACCGCGAGTTCGAACAGGGCGCGCAGGAAGTCACCGGCCTGACCCTGGACTTCCTGGCCGACAAGCCGCGCTTCGCCGAGGTCGTCGACGAGTTCCTGGCCTTCATCGACGGCGCCGAACTGGTGATCCACAACGCCGCCTTCGACGTCGGCTTCCTGGACAACGAGCTGCGCCTGGCCGGCGCCCACCACGGCTGCCTGGCCGACCGTTGCCGGATCGAGGATTCCCTGGCGCTGGCCCGCGAGCGCTATCCGGGCCAGCGCAACTCACTGGATGCGTTGTGCCGCAGGCTGGGGGTCGACAACACGCACCGCCAGCTGCATGGCGCGTTGCTGGATGCGCAGCTGCTGGCCGAGGTCTACATCGGCTTGACCTCGGGCCAGGAGGAGATCGGCTTCGCGACCGGCGATGAGGCCGGATCCGCAGTGCTGGTGCGTTATGACAGCCGCCTGCCGCGGCCGCGGGTCGCGGTCCACGCCGACGAGCTTGCCGCCCACGAGGCACGGCTGGAGGCTTTGCGCGCGCGGGCCGGACAGGCGGTCTGGGACAGGATGGCCGGCAGCGGCATGCCGGACCGGGAAGCCGTTCCGGCCTGACCGTGGGCAGCCCGCCGGGATCCGGGTTCAGTGGTTGCGGACCAGGAT
Organism: Pseudomonadota bacterium; assembly: GCA_023388955.1. Taxonomy (GTDB): domain Bacteria; phylum Pseudomonadota; class Gammaproteobacteria; order Xanthomonadales; family Xanthomonadaceae; genus Novilysobacter. Next base: position 2,679 of record JAEWFH010000050.1, on the reverse strand, counting down.
CACGGTGATGTTGTCGGAGCCACCGGCATCCAGGGCCGCGGCCACCAGCATGTCAACGCATTCCTGGGCGCTGCAGTCGCCCAGGGCGAGCACGCGCGCGATCTCGGCATCGCCTACTTCCTCGGTGAGCCCGTCGCTGCACAGCAGCAGCTGCATGCCCGGGCGCAGTTCGCCGACCGTCGTTTCCACGTTCAGCTCGCTGGGATCAGTGACGCCCAGCGCCTGGGTGACCACGTTGCGCTGCGGGTGGTTGCGGGCCTGCTCGTGGCTGATCGCGCCGCTGGCGACCAGTTCCTGCACGTAGCTGTGGTCCTGCGATAGCTGGGCCAGTTGTCCCTCGCGCCACAGGTAGATGCGGCTGTCGCCGACCCAGGCCACCTCGAAGCGGCGCCCCGCGATGCGCGCCGCGACCACGGTGGTTCCCATCGGCAGCGCATCGCGGCGGGTGCGCGAAGTGCGGATGATCTCCTCGTCGGCGATGCGGACCGCCTGCTGGAGCGGAGTGCCGGCACGCACCTCGCGCACGATCGACTCGCGCGCGAGCGCGCTGGCCACCTCACCGTAGTCATGGCCACCCATGCCGTCCGCGACCAGCCACAGGCCCAGCTCCCCGTCGCCGTAGTAGCTGTCCTCGTTGAGCTCCCGACGCAGGCCGACGTGGGTCAGGTGTCCGAATTCGATCATGTGCGGGCAGGCGGGGCCATCGCGGCAGCGGGCGTATTGGCAACTTGAACGGAATCATCGATGCCGCGGGGCCAGTACACAAGCGTACGAAAGGACGATCCCGGCGGCAGGCCGGGATCGTCCAATGCTTGCAAATCTGGCGGAGAGGGGGGGATTCGAACCCCCGAGGCGCTATAAACGCCTGCCTGATTTCGAGTCAGGTACATTCAACCACTCTGCCACCTCTCCGGTGGGCCGCGCCGCGCGTACCGCGGCGGGCGCGTAATGATACGGGCCACGGCGCCGGCCGACAAGCGGCGGCGGGGGACACGGTGCGGCCCCGCCGGCAGCCGTTACACTGGGCGCCCCGCCTGCAACCGGTCCCCGCATGTCCGAGATCCTGGTCCCCGTTTCCTTCGGCGAGTTGCTCGACAAGATCGCGATCCTGCAGATCAAGTCCGAGCGCATGACCGACGCGGCCAAGCTGGCCAACGTGCGCACGGAGCTGTCGGCGCTGGAGCGGACCTGGATGGGGCACCCCGCCGCCGGTACCGACATCGCCCGCCTGCGGGCCGAGCTCAAGGCGGTCAACGAGCGCCTGTGGGAAATCGAGGACGAGGTGCGCCTGAAGGAGAAGGCGGGGGAGTTCGACGGGGAGTTCGTGAAGCTGGCGCGCAGCGTCTACTTCGAGAACGACGAGCGCGCGCGGGTGAAGAAGCAGATCAACCTGGCGCTGGGTTCGTCCTATGTCGAGGAAAAGTCCTACCAGGACTACCGGGGGGCTGCGCCGACGCCCTGAGCCGGCCCCGGGTAGTCGGCCCGGTAGCGCTCGAAGGCGGCGACCGCATCGTCGACCGCCACCAGCTCCATGAGTCCCTCGCGCTCGATCCGGGTGCCCCAGCGCAGTTCCGCTGCCGGCCTGCCCAGGTAGCGGCGGGCGGCGTCGTCGTAGCGGTCCACGCAGTAGCGCCGGTCCGAATACGGGCCGCTGCGCGCCGGGTTGGTCGCCGCATGCAGGCCCAGCACCTTGGTGCCCATCGCGTTGGCGATGTGCATCGGACCCGAGTCTGGCGTGGCCAGCAGGTCGGCGCGGGCCAGCAGGGCAGGCAGCTGCTTGAGCGTGTCCTTGCCGACCAGGTCCAGCACCGGCCCGTCGGTGGCGGCGATGATGGCATCCGCGGTGCTGCGCTCCAGCGCGCTGCGGCCCCCGCACAGCACCACCCGCCAGCCCTGGCGCAGGGCGTGGCGGGCCAGGGCGGCGAAACGTTCCGCCGGCCAGTTGCGCAGCACGTGGCTGGAGCACGGGGAGATCATCAGCACCCGGCGGCCGTCGTCCTCCCATTGCGCCCCGGCCCATTCCCAGGCCTCGTCGGGCACCGGCAGGTCCCAGCGCACGCGCTCCTGGCGCAGTCCCAGCGGCTCGCAGAAGCTGCCGATCGCGTCGAGCACGTGGATGCCCGGCCGGTCCGCGATGCGGGTGTTGATGAAGAGTCCATGCCCGTCCTTGGACCGGGCCCTGTCATAGCCCACCCGCAGGCGCGCGGGAATGAAGGCCGACAGCAGATTGGCGCGTCCGGCGACCTGCAGCTGGAGCAGCACGTCGAAGCGTTCGCGGTCCTTGCGGAGCGCGGCACGCACCGCCCGCATCCCGCGAAGGCCGGTCTTCTTGTCGTACTCGAGGAACTCCACCCCTTCCAGCCCTTCCAACAGCCGGTGCTCGCCCCGGCCGATCACCCAGGTCAGCGGCAGCGAGGGCCAGGCTGCCTGCAGCGTGCGGACCAGGGGGACGACGTGGGTGACGTCGCCCAGGGCGGACAATCGCAGCAGGCAGAGCGAAGCAGGTGCGCGGTCGTTTGTAATTGTTAGACTCCGGCGGATATGACGGGGTACGACGCCACCGAGGGATTGACGCCGTTCCGTGAGGAGCGGGGCTACGGCGCGATTCTGTTCGACAGCGCACTGGTACGACAAGCCGAGCCGGAATGGTTCCGGCCGTCGTGGTGGGAAGAGCGTGCC
>JAEWFH010000044.1 GCA_023388955.1 Pseudomonadota bacterium | reverse complement strand
TGCAGCTGATCGCGGATGCGGCGGCTGCGAATGCGCCAATGTCCTTCGCCCGCGCACTCCTCCCTTCTCCCGCTAGCGGGAGAAGGTGCCCGAAGGGCGGATGAGGGCTGCTTCTTGGCGTCCCGTCGGAAGCTGCCCTCACCCCAGCCCTCTCCCGCAAGCGGGAGAGGGGGCTAATCACGCAAGGGAGCTTTCATGTCGCAGCCGTTACGCATCGCCCTGGCCCAGTTCGACTTCCCCGTCGGGGCGGTCGAGGACAACGCGAACCAGATCGTGGAACTGATCGCGGAGGCCCGCGATGGCTACGGGGCCGACCTGATCCTGTTCCCCGAGCTGGCGCTCAGCGGGTATCCGCCGGAGGACCTGCTGCTGCGGCCGTCCTTCCTGCACGACTGCCACCAGGCCATGGAGCGCATCGCCGCCGCGGCGACCGGCATCGCGGCCGTCGTGGGCTGGCCGGAGGCCGTGGGCTCGGTGGCCTACAACGCCGCCAGCCTGCTTCGCGACGGGCGCATCGAGCACACCTACCGCAAGCGCGAGCTGCCCAACTACGCGGTGTTCGACGAGCGCCGCTACTTCGAGGTCGATCCCGACGGCGGCGATTTCGTGTTCGAACTCAGAGGCGTGCAGGTCGGCGTGCTGGTATGCGAGGACCTGTGGTTCCACGAGCCGCTGGCCAGCACCGTCGCGGCCGGGGCGGAACTGGTGGTGTCGATCCACGCCTCCCCCTTCGAGCACGACAAGCGCCGCCGCCGCGACCAGTTGCTGGAGGACGCCACGCGCGCCCACGGGGTGCCGATCGCCTACGTGAACTGCGTCGGCGGGCAGGACGCGGTGGTGTTCGATGGCGGCTCGCTGGTGGCCGACGGCGACGGGGCGGTGCACCCGGCCGCGGTCGGCTTCCAGGAGCAGCTGCTGGTGGTCGACCACGACCCTGCCTCGCGCCGCTTCGCGCCGGTGCAATGGGTCGAGGAAGGCGACGAAAGCGGCGATGCGATGGCCTGGCGCGCGGTGGTCTGCGGCATCCGCGACTACGCCCGCAAGAACGGCTTCACCCACACCTGGGTGGGGCTGTCGGGCGGGCTGGACTCCTCGGTGGTGCTGGCACTGGCAGTCGACGCGATGGGCGCCGGCAACGTCACCGCCGTGCGCCTGCCCTCGCGCTACACCGCCGGGCTTTCCAACGACCTGGCCGCCGAGCAGTGCGCCGAACAGGGCGTTGGGATGATCACCCTGCCGATCGAGGGGCCGTTCCAGGCCTACCTGGACATGCTCGCCGGAACCTTCGAAGGCCAGCCGGTCGACACCACCGAGGAAAACCTGCAGTCACGCGTCCGCGGCGCCACCATGATGGCGCTGGTCAACAAGTTCCACGGGCTGCTGCTGACCACCGGCAACAAGAGCGAGTACGCGGTCGGCTACGCCACCATCTACGGCGACATGGCCGGCGGCTATGCGCCGCTGAAGGACCTGTACAAGACCGAGGTCTACGACCTGGCGCGCTGGCGCAACACCGTCGGCGACCCGGTGGTCCCGGTCGGGGTGATCGAGCGCCCGCCATCGGCCGAGCTGCGGGCCGACCAGAAGGACCAGGATTCCCTGCCGCCCTACGACGTGCTGGACGCCATCCTGCGCCGGCACATCGACGGCGAGCAGTCGAGCGCGGAGATCATCCGTGCCGGCTTCGACGCCGCCACCGTGGAGCGGATCGCCGCGCTGGTGCGCACCGGCGAATGGAAGCGGCACCAGGCCGCCCCGGGCCCGAAGGTGTCGCGAAGGGCGTTCGGCCGCGAGCGGCGTTACCCGATCACCAACGGGTATCGGGGGTGAAGGTCAGTACTCCACGTCGAGGGCGGTCTTCTCCGACCCCAGCGGGTTGAGCTTGCGCCAGCTGCCCGGGTAGCGCGGCCACTCGCCGGCCAGGTACGGATGCGCCGGGTTGGCCTGCTGCAGCTGCTGGCGGGCGCTGGCCGCCAGGTCCTGGTTGCCCAGGCCGGTGTAGGCCGCGGCCAGCAGCGCGATCGCGTCGTCATGGTAGCGGCTCTGCGGGTACGTCTCGAGCAGGAAGTTGGCGCGTTCGGTGGCCGCCACGTAGGCGGTGCGGCGCAGGTAGTACAGGCCGGTCTCGACCTCGTGCCGGGCGAACACCTCGCCCAGCGCGGCCTTGCGCTCGGCGGCATCGGCGGCGTAGCGGCTGCTGGGGTAGCGCGTGGTGACGATGTCGAAATCGTTGTAGGCCTGGCGGTGGGTCGCCATGTCGCGGCGACTCGGGTCCAGGCTCCACACGCGCTGCAGGAACACCGTGTCGCGGCTGGAGTTCACCAACCCGCGCAGGTAGTACATGTAGGCGGCGTGGCGGTGGGTCGGGTAGGTACGCAGGAAGCGGTCGATGCTGCTGATCGCCTCCTCGTGGCGGCCCGACTTGTACTGGGCGTAGGCGGTCTCGATCAGCGCCTGCTCGGTGTAGGCACCGTACGGGTACTGCGCGACCAGCCGCTGGAAGGTGGTGGCCGCGCCACTCCAGTTGCCCCGCGTCATCGCGTGGTGGCCTTCCTCGTAGAGCGTTTCGACCGGGACGTTCTCCGGCTGCTCGCGGTCCTTCTTGAACATCGCGCAGCCGCTGGCGGCGAACAGCACGATCAGGGCGAGCGCGACGAAGCGCAGCGGGAAGCGGGAGCGTTGGGTCATGGGGTCGTTCAAGAGCGCCGGGGCACGAAGGGCGGATAATAGCAGTCCCGCACCCCGCGTCCTTGAATGTCCTGCCCATGCGATCGGAAACCCTCCAGCTGAGCGCCACCGTCCCCGACAGCGCTGCCGGGCGCCGCTTCGACGCGGTGCTGGCCGAGCTGTTCCCGGAGCATTCGCGCTCCCGGCTGGCAGGCTGGATCAAGTCCGGCCAGGCCCGGCTGGACGGGCGCGAAGTCCGCCCGCGCGAGACCGTCCGCGGCGGCGAGCAGGTGACGGTGGAGGCCGAGTCCTCCATCCAGACCGACGCCGCCGCGGAGGACATCCCGCTGTCGATCCTCCACGAGGACGCGGACGTGATCGTCCTCGACAAGCCCGCCGGGCTGGTCGTGCACCCCGGCGCCGGCAACCACTCCGGCACCCTGGTCAACGCCCTGCTCCACCACGACCCGTCGCTGGAGGCCCTGCCGCGGGCCGGCATCGTCCACCGCCTGGACAAGGACACCTCCGGGGTCATGGTGGTGGCCCGCACCCTGCAGGCCCACACCGCGCTGGTGGACCAGCTGTCCTCGCGCGAAGTCCATCGGCAGTACCTGGCGGTGGTGGTCGGCGCGCTGGTGTCGGGCGGCACCGCCGACGCGCCGATCGACCGCCATCCGCGCGACCGCTTGCGCATGGCCGTGCGCGGCGACGGCAAGGAGGCGGTGACCCACTTCCGGCTGCGCGAGCGCTTCCGCGCCCACACCCTGCTGGAGTGCCGCCTGGAGACCGGGCGAACCCACCAGATCCGCGTCCACATGGCGCACCTGAAACACCCCATCGTCGGCGACCCGGTATACGGCGGACCGCTGAAGCTGCCACGCGCCGCGGGCACCGCGCTGGTGGAGGAACTGCGCGGCTTCCGCCGCCAGGCCCTGCATGCCGAGGTGCTGGAGTTCGTCCACCCGGCAACCGGCGAGCCACTGCGCTGCCAGGCCCCGGTGCCAGCCGACCTGGCCGCCCTCATCGACCTGCTCCGCGAGGACGCCAGCGAGCATGGACAGGCCCGCTGACACGCACCCGGCGCTGCTGGCACCGGACTGGCCCGCCCCGGCCCGGATCCACGGCCTGGTGACCCTGCGCCACGGCGCCGGCCGGTCCGCGGCACCGTACGACCACTTCAACCTGGGCAGCCGCTGCGGCGACGACCCGGCCGCGGTCGCCGCCAACCGCGCGGAACTGGCCCGCATCGCCGGCCTGCCTGCCCCGCCCGCCTGGCTGCGGCAGGTACACGGCACCGGCGTGGTCGAGGTCCGGTCGCCCCCGGCGCCGGGGGCCGGGGAGCCCGAGGGCGACGCCGCCGTCGCCGGGACTCCCGGAGTGGTGTTGGCGATCGTCACCGCCGATTGCCTACCGGTGCTGCTGTGCGACCGCGACGGGACCCGCATCGGCGCCGCCCATGCCGGCTGGCGCGGCCTGGCCGCAGGCGTGCTGGAAGCGACGGTCGCGGCGATGCGGGTTCCTGCCGCCTCCCTGCTGGCCTGGCTCGGCCCGGCCGCCGGGCCGGAACGCTACGAGGTCGGCCCGGAAGTGCGCGACGCCTTCCTGGCGCACGAGCCCACCGCCGCACCGGCCTTCACCCCCACCCGGCCCGGCCACTGGCACGTGGACCTGTACGCGCTCGCCCACCAGCGCCTGCGGGCGGCGGGCCTGCCGGCCGATGCGATCCATGGCGGCGGCCTGTGCACGATCGGCGACGGCGACCGCTTCTTCTCCCACCGCCGGGACGGGCGCGGCGGGCGCCTGGCCACGCTCGCCTGGATCGACCCGTCTCCCGCCACGGCTTGATTGCGTACGCGGGTGACCACATCTCTCCGGGTTCCCCATATCCCAGAAGTCGCAATGAGCCTGCAACAGAAACTCGACGCCCTCCCCGGCGTGCACGCCCGCCCGGCCGAAACCGCCGGCTTCGTGTTCAACCACACGATGCTGCGGGTGAAGGACATCACCCGCTCGCTGGACTTCTACACCCGCGTGCTCGGCTACAGCCTGGTCGACGTGCGCGAGTTCCCGGAGGGGCAGTTCAGCCTGTACTTCCTGGCCTACGTCGAGGACACCGCGGCGCTGCCGGACGAGCCCGGGGCGCGCCGCGAGTGGCTCGCCCGCCAGCAGGGCATGCTCGAGCTGACCCACAACCATGGCACCGAGGATGACGCCGGCTTTGCCTACCACGACGGCAACTCCGACCCGCGCGGCTTCGGCCACATCTGCGTGTCGGTTCCCGACGTGGTCGCCGCCTGCGCCCGCTTCGAAGCACTCGGCGTGCCCTTCCAGAAGCGCCTGAGCGACGGCCGCATGAAGTCGCTGGCCTTCCTCAAGGACCCCGACGGCTACTGGGTCGAGATCATCCAGCCCACGCCCCTTCCGTAGCTCACGTAGGGCGCAATAGGCGGAACGCCGTATTGCGCCGAATGGCTTATGCGTTTCGCAATGCCGCCAGGTAGTCCTGGCGCCAGCGGGTGATGTCGTATTCGCGCAGCCGGTCCATCATCGGCTGCCAGCGCTCGCGGCGCTCGTCGATCGACATGGCCATGGCCCGGGCGATGGCGGCGGCCACGCCATCGGTGTCGTAGGGGTTAACCAGCAGCGCGCCGTCCATCTCGCGGGCGGCGCCCGCGAACAGCGACAGCACCAGCACGCCCGGGTTTTCCGGGTCCTGGGCGGCCACGTACTCCTTGGCCACCAGGTTCATGCCATCGCGCAACGGCGTCACCAGGCCCACCCGCGCCAGCCGGTAGAAGCCGGCAAGCGTTGCGTGCGGGTAGTTGCGGTTGACGTAGCGCATCGGGGTCCAGTCGGGGTCCGACCAGCCCCCGTTGACGTGGCCGGCCAGCCGCTCCAGTTCGGCCCGCAGCTCCTGGTACTCCGGGACGCCGCCCCGCGAGACCGGCGCGATCTGCAGGAAGGTCAGCCGGTCGCGCTGGTCGGGATACGACTGCAGGTAGCGCTCGAAGGCCCGGAAACGCTCGGGCAGGCCCTTGGAATAGTCGAGCCGGTCGACGCCGATCGCCAGCTGCCGGTGGCCCAGGCTGGCCCCGAGGCGACGCGAACTCCCGCGGTCCACCGCCGCCGCGGCCAGCTCACCGAGGTGCGCGGTGTCGATGCTGATCGGGAACGCGCCGGCGCGCAGGCGGTGCCCACCCGCGGTTTCCAGCACCCCGGTGTCGATCACCTTGCCGCGCCCGAACAACCGCACGTAGTCCTGGAAACGCTCCAGGTCACGCTGGGTCTGGAAGCCCACCAGATCATGCGAGGACAGGCCCTCGAACAGTTCGGCGTGGTGCGGCAGGCCCGCCAGCAGATCCGAGGACGGCATCGGCACGTGCAGGAAAAAGCCGAGCCGGCAGCGCACCCCGCGCCGCCGCAACAACCGGGCCAGCGGAATCAGGTGGTAATCGTGGATCCAGACCACGTCGTCGTCGCGCAGCCGCGGCGCGAGCGTGTCGGCGAACAGCGCGTTGACCCGGCGATAGCCCTCGTAGCTGTCGCGGTCGTAATCGACCAGGTCCAGGCGGAAATGCAGCAACGGCCACAGCGCGCGGTTGGCGAAGCCGTTGTAGTACTCGTCATGGTCCTGCTGCGACAGGTCCATGGTGAGGTAGTCGATGGAGCGCCCGTCGCCGAGCTCCATCCGGTCCTCGTGCAGCGTCCCGGAACCGTCCGGCCCGACCCGCCCGCTCCAGCCGAACCACAGTCCCCCGGTCTCCTCCAGCGCCGCCTGCAGCGCAACCATGAGCCCGCCGGAACCAGGCTGGCCCGGTTGCGGCACACGGTTGGACACGACGACCAGACGGGACACGACGCGATCCGCGAGGGGGGACCGGCAAGGGTGTCGGTGTGGGAATCAAAAGGCGGTGAAGCGCCTGTGCGTTCCCTTCTCCCGCAATGCCCTTCCCCCTCTCCCGCTTGCGGGAGAAGAGCCTGCCCCCGCGAATGCGGGGGTGCCCGAAGGGCGGATGAGGGCCGATGGCAAGTCCAGCCTGGATCGCAGGCTGGACTTGGGAACTGCCCTCACCCCAACCCTCTCCCGCAAGCGGGAGAGGGGGCAGACCTTCTCCCGTTTGCGGGAGAAGGAATACGCAAACTCAGCCCTGCAGGCGCTTGGCGATCGCCTCGCCCAGGTCACCCGGCGACTTCACCGTGGTGACGCCGGCCTTCTCCAGCGCTTCGAACTTGCCTTCGGCCGTGCCCTGGCCGCCGGACGCGATCGCGCCGGCGTGGCCCATGCGCTTGCCCTTGGGGGCGGACGCGCCGGCGATGAAGCCGACCACCGGCTTGGTCACGTACTCGGCGATGAATTCGGCCGCTTCTTCCTCGGCGCTGCCACCGATCTCGCCGACCATGATGATGCCCTCGGTCTGGGCGTCGTCCTGGAACAGGCGCAGGGCGTCGATGAAGCTGGTGCCGTGGATCGGGTCGCCGCCGATGCCGATGACGGTCGACTGGCCCAGGCCGGCCGCGGTGGTCTGCTTGACCGCCTCGTAGGTCAGGGTGCCCGAGCGCGACACGATGCCGACCTTGCCCGGCTGGTGGATGTGGCCCGGCATGATGCCGATCTTGCACTCGCCCGGGGTGATCACGCCGGGGCAGTTGGGGCCGATCAGGACCACGTCGTCGTAGTCGCGCAGCACGTTCTTGACGCGCAGCATGTCCAGCACCGGGATGCCCTCGGTGATGCAGACGATGACGGTGATGCCGGCATCGGCGGCCTCGAGGATCGCGTCGGCCGCGAACGGTGGCGGCACGTAGATGACCGAGGCATTGGCGCCGGTCTGGTCGACCGCATCGGCGACGGTGTTGAACACCGGCAGGCCCAGGTGCTCGGTGCCGCCCTTGCCCGGGGTCACGCCACCGACGACCTTGGTGCCGTACTCGAGCATCTGCTCGGCGTGGAAGGTGCCCTGCGAGCCGGTGAAGCCCTGCACGATCACCTTGGTGTCTTTGTTGATCAGAACGCTCATTGGTTTTCCTTTGCTCAGGCTGCGGCGACGGCCGCTACGGCCTTCTTCGCGCCATCGTTGATGTCGTCGGCGGGGGTGATGGCCAGGCCGGAGTTCTTCAGCAGCTCCTTGCCCTTCTCCACGTTGGTTCCCTCCAGGCGCACGATCACCGGCACCTTGACGTCGACTTCCTTGACCGCGGCGATGATGCCCTCGGCGATCATGTCGCAGCGCACGATGCCGCCGAAGATGTTGACGAAGATCGCCTTCACCTTGTCGCTCGACAGGATCAGTTTGAACGCCTCGGTCACGCGCTCCTTGGTCGCGCCGCCGCCGACGTCGAGGAAGTTCGCCGGCTCGCCGCCGTTGAGCTTGATCACGTCCATGGTGGCCATCGCCAGGCCGGCGCCGTTGACCATGCAGCCGATGTTGCCGTCCATGGTCACGTAGTTCAGGTCGTGCTGGCTGGCCTTGACCTCGGTCTCGTCCTCCTGGCGGATGTCGCGCATGGCGACCAGCTCCGGGTGGCGGAAGGCGGCGTTGTCATCGGAATCGACCTTGCCATCGAGCACGGCCAGGTTGCCGTCGGTCAGGATCGCCAGCGGGTTCAGCTCGACCAGCGCCAGGTCCTTCTCGTGGAACAGCTTGAACAGGCCCAGCATGATCTTCGCCAGCTGGTTGGACTGCTTGGCGGTCAGCCCCAGCTCGAAGCCCAGCGCGCGGCACTGGTAGGCCTGCAGGCCCTCGACGTAGTTCACGTGGATGGACTTGATGGCCTCCGGCTTCTCGGCGGCGACCTGCTCGATGTCCATGCCGCCCTCGGCGGACGCGATGAAGGTGACCGACTGGGTGCCGCGGTCGACCAGCACCGACAGGTACAGCTCCTTGTCGATGTCGGTGCCTTCGGAGATCAGCACGGTGTCGATCGGGAGCTCGACGCCGGCGGTCTGGTAGGTCGCCATCTTCGTGCCGAGCATCGCGGCGGCGTACTGCTTCACCTCGTCGTAGGTCTTGGCCAGCTTGACGCCGCCGGCCTTGCCGCGGCCGCCGGCGTGGATCTGGGCCTTGACCACCCACAGATCACCGGGGATGGACTTGGCGGCCTCGACGGCCTCTTCGGGGGTACGGGCGATACGCCCGGCCGGCACGGCGATGCCGTACTCGGCAAACAGCTGCTTTGCCTGGTATTCGTGGAAGTTCATGCGTCACCGGAAGGTGTGGAGGACATCCCACGCAACGGGCTGCCGGCTGGCGGCGCGGGCGCGAGGGGGCCCGGTATTGTCGCCGATCGGGGAGTGGCGGGCAAAATGGCGCCATACTCGGCAACAGCGGGACACGCGAGGGGGCCGCTTGCCAACCATCACAGCCAGGGCCAACGAAGGCGCCGAGCACGCCCTGCGGCGCGAGCTCTACTTCTACAGCCTGTACCGGCTGCTGGAGGCCTCGCTGCTGGTGCTGGTGGTGTTCGGCCCGGTCGCCGAGCTGCTGGGCCCGGCCCGCCACGAGGTGGCCGCCGGCACGATTGCCCTGACCTTCGCGATCCTGGCGCTGGTGCTGTTCGCGCTGCACCGGCGCGGCCCGCTGCACCTGCACGCACTGGCCGGGGTGGCCTGCGACCTGGTGTTCGGCATCGCCGCCATCCACTGCATCCCCGCGGCCGGCACCGGCATCGCGCTGATGCTGCTGTTCAACGTCGGCTCCGCCGCCCTGCTGCTGCCCACCCGGCTGGCCGCCGCCGTCGCGGTCAGCGCCGCCCTCGGCCTGCTGGGCGAGCACGCCTGGAGCGTCGCCTTGGACGGCAGCACCCGCCACCACGCCGAACCGCTGATGTTCGCCTTCGCCTACCTGGCCCTGGCGACCATCACCAGCGTGCTGGGCCGGCAGATGCGCGAGAGCTATTACCTGGCCCACCACCACGGCGAGCAGGCCGCCCACCTGGTGGAGGTGAACGA
>JAEWFH010000036.1 GCA_023388955.1 Pseudomonadota bacterium | reverse complement strand
GCCATCGAGGTGCCCGACATCAGGCTGTAGCCCTCGGTGGAGGGCGTGGTGCTGCCGGTGTTGACGGTGGAGGCGATGTCGCTGCCCGGCGCGGACACGTCGATCAGGCTGCCGTAGTTGGAGAAGCTCGAGCGTGCGCCCTGGCGGGTGGTGGAGGCCACGGAGACGACGTTGGCGCAGTTGCCCGGGTTGTAGCCGCTGACGTTGGCATTGGAGTTGCCGGCGGCCACGACCACGGTGGTGCCGCGGTCGACGGCTGTGTTGATCGCGTTCTGGTAGGTCGACGAGCAGCTGCCGCTGCCGCCCAGGCTCATGTTGATGACCTCGGCGGGGTTGGCGTTGGCGGGCGTGCCGCTGACGCTGCCGCCGGCGGCCCAGACGATGCCGTCGGCGATGTCCGACAGGTAGCCGCCGCCGCGGCCGAGCACGCGTACCGGCACCACCTTGGCCCCGAAGGCCACGCCGGCCACGCCCTTGGCGTTGTTGGTGACCGCGGCGATGGTGCCGGTCACGTGGGTACCGTGCCAGCTGGAGCCGTTGCCGCCGTAGTAGTCACCCGGGTCGGTGGGGTCGGAGTCGCGGCCGTTGCCGTCGCCGCCCACGGTGGCATCGCTGATGAAGTCGTAGCCGGGCAGGATGTTGGCGTTGAGGTCGCTGTGGTTGGTGATGCCGGTGTCCAGCACCGCCACCACGATGCCGGCGCCGTTGGTCTGGTCCCAGGCCTGGTCGGCGCGGATGCCGCCGGTGGACTCGAAGTAGTGCCACTGGTGGCTGTTGTAATAGGTGTCGTTCGGGCTCAGCGCCGGGTACATCTTCTGGTCGACCTCGACGTACTCCACCGCCGGGTCGGCGGCGAGCCGGCGCATCAGCGCCTCGGCATCGGCGCGGCCGAGCTTGCGGGCCGTCTGCAGGACCTCTGCGCCGGTGGCGGTGCGGCGCACCTTCTGCAGCCCCAGCGCCTTGCCTTGCAGGGTCGCCGTGGCGGCGGCACGGAGGGCGCGGTCCAGCGCGGCGGGGTTGGTGCGCGCGGCGCTGCCCTCGCGGTACTTGATGAGGAAGCGGTCGTTGCCTTCGGCCTGCTCCAGGCCCGAGGTGTTGATCACCGCGGTGTCGGCGGCAAAGGCGCCGGTGGCGGCCAGGGAGAGCGCGGCGGCCGTGGCGGCGGCGAGTGCCTTGCGGCGCAGGGGACGGCGGTCTGCTGGGGACATGCGGGATACCCGTGGTTGAAGGAGGCCCGAGCATCCGGCGTTTGGCTGACGTTAAGTGTCAAAACAAGCTCAAAAGAGATCAATTTCTTCTCATTTCAGCCATATTTTGTGATCGACATCACTTTTTACCGGTCCGTACGATGACGTAGGCTGCCCGTTGGCACCCCGGCCGCCGCTCCGCATCCGCGGGCGCGGCCCCGAGCGCAGGGCAGTCATTGAACGAGCAGACAGCGCCGGCGTGGCCGGCCGGCACCCGTTTGCTCCGGGTCGCCGACGTGGTCGTCGACCTGGAATGCCGCGAGCTCGAGCGCGACGCGGGAACGGTCGAACTGCAGCAGCGGGTCTTCGACCTGTTGCTCGTACTGCTGCGCGAGCCCGGCGTGCTGCACACCCGGGCCTCGCTGTTCGAGCGGGTATGGCCTGGCGTGGTGGTGGAGGATGCCAACCTCTCGCAGGCGGTGTGGGTGCTGCGCGGGGCCTTGGGCGAGGAACGCCGGGGCTGGATCCGCACCGTGCCCAAGCGCGGCTACCTGTTCGAGCCGCCGGAGCCGCCCCGGCCCGTGGACCTGCCCCCACCCGCCCGGCCCGGGCCAGCATTCGGGGCGACCCCGGCTCCAACGCCGGCGCCGGCCCCGGTGGCCGGCCAGGCACGGCCGCGCCGACAGGGCCGGCGCTGGGCCATCGCGGGGGCGTTGTCGGGAATGCTGGCCGCGGGGCTGGTGCTGGCCAAAGTCGCGTTCCAGCCGGCCCCGCCTCCGCTGGAGGAAGCACCGGTCACCGTGGCCGTGCTGCAGGTCGGGGACGGGGCGGACGGGCGCTGGCCGGCGCTGCTGTTGCAGGCTTGGCTGGAATGGAAGCTGTCGACGCTGCCGGAGGTGGAGGTGGTGGACGGCGACCGGCTTGCCGCCGATGCGGTGGTAGTGGCGCCACACGTGGTGCTGTTGTCTGCCGGGCTCGATGCCGGTGGCGGTGACCGGCACTACGTCCGCGCCCGCCTGGACACGCGCACGGGGCCGCGTCAGATGGAGATGCGGGGCCAGGCTGCCGAGGTGCCGCGGCTGGTCGACGCGCTGTCGCGCCAGGTGCTGGAGGCGCTGCTGCCCGAACGCGCCGCCGAACCCTGGCCTGCGCTGGAGGTCGACGCGGTGGCGGCCCGCGAATACGTGGATGCGTGGAAGGCGTACGAGGCACGCGACCTGGCCGCCGCGGCGCGGGGCCTGGAAACAGTGCTCGTCCAGTCGCCCGGTTTCGGCCTGGCGCAACTGCAGCTCGGGACCGCCCGCGCGCGGCTGGGGCAGGCGCGGGTGGCCGGCGGACACGTCGCCCGCGCCCGTGAACTGCTGCGTCCGCTGGGCATGGACAGCGAGCGCCTGATGTCGGTGCACGAACTGTCGGTCGATCCGGCCCGCGCGACGGAGGCCGCCGCGGCCCTCGGCGCCCTGGTCCGCGAGCACCCCGGGCGCCTGTCGCTGCGGCTGGATCAGGCCGGCCACCTGGTACGGGCCGGCGATCCCGATGCCGCCGCCGCCGTGCTCGGCGATCTGGACTGGGTCCGCCAGCCGCTCGAGCTGCGCATCCGCTGGCGGATCGTGCGGGCCCACCTGGCGGCCGCGCGTGCCGACCCGCAGCGCGTTCGCGAGCACGCGGCGGCGGCGGAGCGGCTGGCGCTGCAGGCCGGGGACGCCTGGGACCGGGAGCGCGCCGCCGCGATCCACCTGCAGGCCCAGGCCGATGTATTCGAACACGGCGCCGGGGCCGACCTGGCGCGCTTCGAGCAGGCGGCGGCGTTGTTCGCAGGCGCGGGCGCGGAACTCGATGCACTGTATGCACGCGTCAATGCCGGCCTTGCCCGGCCGGATGCCGGCGACGGGACGGGGCTGGACCGGCTCCTCGCCCAGAGTCGCGCCGGTGGCTACCGGGAAATGGAGATCCGGCTGCTGCGCAAGATGGCGTACCGGCACTTCGTGCGTGGCGAGTTCGACGCGTACCGGCGCCGGCTGGAGGAAGCGCTGGCGGTGTCCGTGGCAGCCGGTGGCGCGGTGGCGCGACGGGAGATCGAGCTCGACCTGCTCGGTGACGGGTTGATGGCCGGCCGCTTCGATCGGGTGCGCGAGCGGATCCGCCACCTGCGCGCCGATCCGTCCGGCGGCGACGCGGCGGCCTGGCTGGACCAGATGGAGGCGGCGCTGCTCGGGCTGGAGGGAGACCACGCCGCCGCGGTGGCGGTGCTGGAGCAGACCCGCCGGCGCCTGGAGCACGAGGGACGGCCGCCGCTGCCGGACAGCACCCTTGCCCGGGTGGCCTGCGATCGCGCCGCCTACCTGTTGCCGCAGGGGCGGATGGAGGCTGTGCGCGAGGCCCTGGACCAGTGCGGTACCCGGCCACAGGCCGCGACTGCGTTGCGGCTGCCGGCGCTGCGCGCCTGGACCGACCTGCTCACCGGCGACGCCACCGCCGCGGCGGCCGTCATCGAGCGGCTGGCGCGGGACGTCGACGACCGTGCGCCCGGGCCGGCGGCCTGGCGGCCGGCGCTGGAGTTGGCCTACCTCGAGGTGCGCGCGGGTTCGCCACGCAGGGCGCTGTCGCGTTACCAGGACATTGCCACCGTGCTGCGCGGCAGCGGGTTCGCCGGCATGCAGGCCGAAGCCGCCGTGGGCGAGGCCGAGGCATTGCTGGCGCTGGGCGAATGGCAAGGCGCGGCCGCGGCCGCCGCGCGCGTGGACGACCTGCTTGTGCGGGTGCCCTGGACGCTGGCGCACCGCGCCGAGCGGGTCCACGCGCTTTCCCTGTTGGGCCGGGGGGAGCGGTCCGAGGCCACGCGGCGCTTGCAGGCGCTGCACCGCCAGGCGCACCGGCATGGTGACGTGATCGCACAGCTGGAACTGCACTCGGTCGCCGAGCGCCAGGCATTGCCGGCCGGTTGCGACGAGGCCGCGCAGCGCGCGCAACTGGCGGCCAGCGGTCTGCGCGGTGCGCGGCTGGACTGGGTGGCGCTGCCCGGGTCCGCGCCCGCGGCGGCGGCTTCCGCCCGGCTGGCCGCTGGGCCAGGCGCGCCGTACTAGGCGGACCCGGGCTCCGGTGCGGATGCCGTCATGCGCGCCGCGGTCCGGGTATCGGCCAGGTCGCCGGCAATCGCCGCCAGCAGGTCATTGGCAGTGAACAGGCCGGCGACGCGGTTGTCGGGGTCGCAGACCACGGCCAGGGGGATGGGATGGCCACGCACCATTTCCAGCGCCTCCAGCGCGGTGGTCGACACGGGTACGCGCAATGGCTGGCGCAGGGCCCGGTCGAGCACGCCGCCGCCGTCCTCCAGCAGCGCCGCCAGCAGGTCGCGCGACTGCACCACGCCCTTGAGGTTGTCGAGCTCGCCCTCGGCCACGAGCATGCGGGTGTGCGCGGTGGCGGCGAGGACCTGGCGGGCGTGTTCGCGGCCCTTCGCAGCATCGATCCAGACGATGCGCCCGCGCGGGACCATCAGGCTGGTGACGCTGCGTTCGGCCAGGCGCAGCACGCCGCGGATCATGTCCTGCTCGGCGGGATAGAGCCCGGACTCCTCGGCCCGGCTGGCCAGGCGGTCGCCAGGGGTGACCGCCGGCGGTTCCCCGGTGCGGGCGCCGGCATCGGGCTCGCCGCCCAGCAGCCGCATCACCGCGTCGGTGGTCCGTTGCCGCGCCGGGATCCGGGCCACCGCGCGGACCTGGTTGCGCTTGCCCCACTGGTTGAGTGTCTCGATCAGGATCGAGAAGCCGATCGCCGCGTACAGGTACCCCTTCGGGATGTGGAAGCCCAGGCCGTCGGCGACCAGGCTGAAGCCGATCACCAGCAGGAAGCCCAGCGCCAGCACCACCACCGTGGGGTGGCTGTTGACGAAGTTGGTCAGCGGCTTGCTGGCCACCAGCATCAGGATCACCGCCACGATCACCGCCGCCATCATCACCGGCAGGTCGTTGACCATGCCCACCGCGGTGATGACCGAGTCCAGCGAGAACACCAGGTCCAGCGCGATGATCTGCACGATCGCCATGCCGAAGCTGGAGTACGCGGGGTTGGCGCTCGCCTCCCCGCTGCTGCCCTCCAGGTGCTCGTGCAGCTCGGTGGTTGCCTTGTAGAGCAGGAACAGGCCGCCAACCAGCAGGATCAGGTCGCGCCCCGAGAACCCCTTGTCCAGGATCGTGAACAGCGGCCGCGTCAGACCCATGATCCACGACAGCAGCGCCAGCAATGCCAGGCGCATGCCCAGCGCCAGGCTCAGGCCGATGACGCGCGCCCTGTCGCGGTGCTCCGGCGGCAGCTTGCCCACCAGGATCGCGATGAACACCAGGTTGTCGATGCCGAGCACCAGCTCGAGCACGACCAGGGTCAGGAATCCCACCCATACGGTGGGATCGGCCAGCAGTTCCATGCGCAGCATTCCCGGGTTGCGGAGGCGCGAGTATCGCGGCGCCGCCGTTCAGTTGGTGTGGTCGCGCCGGTGCCGGCCTTCACTTGGCCTACGCTCCGCGCATCGCCAACTCTGGGATCCCCCACCGAGTCGCAGGCGATGGAAACCGACTTCCAGGTATTCGAATGGCAGCGCCTGTTCCTTGGGGAGGCGCCGCTGCCGTACTACCTCGAGATCGCGCTCAAGTGCGTGGTCGTGTTCCTCATCCTGATGCTGGTCATGCGCTTGCTGGGCAAGCGCGGGCAGCAGAACCTCAGCCCGATGCAGCAGATGCTGATGATCGCGCTGGGTTCGGCCGCCGGGGATGCGCTGCTGTACCCGGGGGTGGCGATCGGGTACGCGGCGCTGATCCTGATCGGCATCACCGCGCTGACGATCGGGCTGGAGAACATCGCCGAAAGGGCCCGCCCGGTACGCGATTACCTGGAGTCGCGGCCGCGGGTACTGGTACGCGACGGGGTGGTGGACGGGGAGGCCCTGTTCAAGGAGCGCACGACCCGGCGCGAGCTGTACGCCGAGCTGCGCATCAAGGGCGCCTGCTCGCTGTCGCAGGTCCGCTACGCGATCCTGGAAGTGACCGGGGACATCAGCGTGTTCCTGCACGACGGCCCGCCAAAGGACGACGACCTGCTGGACTACGTGGTCGACCGCGGGAAGTTCGATCCGCCGCTGGATTGAGCGCGCGGGGGCAGGGCCGGCTCAGTACGCCGGCGGCGCCGCCAGTTCAGCGGCATCGAGGGTGCCGTCGCCATCGCGGTCCTGGCGCCGGAACCCGGCCTCCAGCGCATCCAGGTGCCGCGCCCGGGTCACCGGGGCACCGCGCCCGCCGGGCAGCTCCGCGGCGCGCAGCACGCCGTCGCCATCAGCGTCCATCCGGTCGAAGGCGTAGCCCATCCAGTCCTGGTACTCGGCCAGCGAGACGCGGCCGTCGCCGTCGGTATCCATGCGCGCCAGGTAGTCGCCGGTGGCGCGGACCTGCGCGTGCACGGGTCCGGCCAGCGACAGGGCCAGGCCGGCGGCGAGCAGGCAGCCGGTGGCAGCAGGGGCGGCCCGGCGCGCCATGGGGCTCAGCGGGCCGCCTGGACCAGGGTGTAGCCTTTCAGGCGTGCCGAGAACTGCTGCAGTGCCTTGATCCCGCTCTGCTCGGCTTCCTCGCACCAGGCGTGCAGCCGGGAGAGGGTCTCCTGGGCATCGTGCGAGCGCTCGTCCAGCACCTGCTGCAGGCGCTGGCGATAGGCGGCCAGGGTGGCCATCTGCGGGCGCTCGTCCAGCCAGGCCTGCAGGCGCTCGCGCTTGTCGGCATCCAGCCAGCGGCCGCCGTCGGCCAGGCCGCGGCGCAGCTTGCGCGGCAGCTTGGCGTCCGACTCGCGCAGGGCCGGCAGGGTGACCCGGCGGTAGTAGTCGGTCATGGCCTGGAAACGCACCGCAAGCAGCGCCCGCAGGGTCTCGCGGTCGGGCATGGCGATGTTGGGGCGCACGTCCAGCTGCGGGGCCACGCGCAGCACCTTCGCCAGGCGCAGCGCCTGCAGGACGCGGATCGCGTTCCAGCCGATGTCGAACTCGAAGCGGCGCATCGAGAACCGGGCCGAACTGGGGAAGGCGTGGTGGTTGTTGTGCAGCTCCTCGCCGCCGATCCAGAACGCCCACGGGGTCAGGTTGGTCGCCTTGTCGGTGGTCTCGAAGTTGCGGTAGCCCCACCAGTGGCCCAGGCCGTTGACCACGCCGGCGGCCCAGAACGGGATCCAGGCCATCTGCAGCGCCCACATCGCCACCCCGGCGAAACCGAACAGCGCGAAGCTGAGCACCAGCAGCAGCACCGGGCCCATCGTCGCGTGCGGGGTGTACAGCCGGCGCTCGACCCGGTCGTCGGGGCAGCCCTTGCCGTACTTCTCGATCGAGGCCCGGTCGGCGCGCGCCTCGCGGTACAGCTCCACGCCCTGCCAGAACACCTTCTTGATGCCCCGGGTCTGCGGGCTGTGCGGATCGTCCTCGGTCTCGCAGGTGGCGTGGTGCTTGCGGTGGATGGCCACCCATTCACGGGTGATCATCGAGGTCGTCAGCCACAGCCAGAACCGGAAGAAATGGTTCAGCGCCGGATGGAAGTCGACCCCGCGGTGGGTCATCGAGCGGTGCAGGTACAGGGTGACCGAGAAGATGGTCAGCTGGGTGGCGACCAGGAAATACACCAGCATCCAGCCCACGCTGGCCTGGAGCAGGCCACCGGACAGGAGGTCGAGCAGGGAGGCGGACATCGGAACGCGGGCTCCACGGGAAGGCGTGTGTCGGCCACCCATCATGCCATCGCCGCCGTAGACTGCGCCGCATGCCCGAATTGCCCGAAGTCGAGACCACGCGCGTCGGCCTGGAGCCGCACCTGTCCGGCCGCATCGTGCGCTCGGTGACCCTGCGCCGGCCGGACCTGCGCTGGCCGATCGCCGGGGAGATCGAATCGGTGCTGCCGGGGCAGCGGATCGGAGGAGTGCGCCGGCGCGCCAAGTACCTGCTGTTCGACACGGCGGCCGGGAGCGCGCTGCTGCACCTGGGCATGTCCGGCAGCCTGCGGGTGCTGCCGGGGGACACGCCGCCGCGTGCACACGACCACGTCGACCTGTGGCTGGAGGACGGGCGCGTGCTGCGCTTCAACGACCCGCGGCGCTTCGGCTGCCTGTTGTGGCAACCGCCGGGGGAAGTCCATCCGCTGCTGGGGGCGTTGGGCCCCGAGCCGCTGGGACCGGACTTCGACGGCGACCACCTGTACCGCTTGAGCCGTGGCCGCCGGGCACCGGTGAAGACCTTCCTGATGGACCAGGCGACGGTGGTGGGCGTGGGCAACATCTACGCCGCCGAGGCGCTGTTCGCCGCCGGCATCGCGCCGCTGCGCCCGGCGGGCTCGATTTCCCGGGAGCGCTACCGGCGCCTGGCCGGGGAGGTGCGCGAGGTGCTGGCGGCGGCGATCGGGCGCGGCGGAACCACGTTGCGTGATTTCATCAGTCCCGACGGCAGCGCCGGCTATTTCGTACAGGACCTGGCGGTGTACGGACGCGGGGGTGAACCCTGCCCGCGTTGCGGGGCGCGACTGAAGCAAGCGCGCATCGGCCAGCGGGCCAGCGTCTGGTGCGGACGTTGCCAGCGCTAGGGGCGTATAGTCCCGGGCGACACGCCCTCAAGGAACGACGATGGCTGATGACGCCGACATCACGCGGTTGCTGGGAGCAGCGCGGGGCGGCGACCGGGGTGCGCTCGACCAGGTGCTGGCGACGCTGTATCGCGAGCTCCACGGGATGGCGCGGCGGCAACTGGCCGGGCAGTACGGCCAGACCCTGGACGCAACCGCCCTGGTACACGAGGCCTACCTGAAGCTGGCCGGGCGCAGCGGCGCCCACTTCGACGACCGGGCCCATTTCTTTGCCTACGCCGCCTCGGCGATGCGCTCGGTGGTGGTCGACTACGCCCGCCAGCGCATGGCGCGCAAGCGCGGCGGCGACCTGCACCGGGTGACCGACCTGCCCGAGGACCTCGAGGGCGGGCTGCGCCTGGACGACGACATGCTCGCCCTGGACGTGGCGCTGGACCAGCTGGCACGCGTCGACGAAAAGCTGGCCCGGGTGGTCGAGCTGCGCTACTTCGGTGGCCTGGCCGAACAGGAGATCGCCAACGTCCTCGAGCGTTCCGAACGCAGCATCCGGCGCGACTGGCAAAAGGCGCGGCTGTTCCTGATGGCCGCGCTGCGGGAGAACCCACACCCGGTCGCCGGGGTGGACTGAGGTGTCCGGGGCCCGTGCCGGCGCGGAGGCGGGCGGGACCGGAGGCGCCGCAACGGGGGCAGGCATCGATCCTGCGCAATGGGCCCGCATCTCCGCGGAGCTCGACGTGTTGCTCGAGCTGGTGCCGGGCGCGCGCGAGGGCCGGCTGCGCGAGATTGCCCGTACCGAGCCCGCGTTGGCGGACGAACTGCGGCGCCTGCTCCTGCTCGAGGAGGATTCGGCCGATTTCCTGTCCCAGCCGGTGGTGCCGCCGTCGGGCCTGATGGTGGCCGGCAACGAAGTCGGCCCCTACCGGCTGGAGCGCCTGCTCGGCGAAGGCGGCATGGGCCAGGTCTGGCTGGCGGCGAGGGCCGACGGGCTGTACCAGCGGCGGGTCGCGCTGAAGCTGCTGCGACCGGGCCTGGCCGACAGCGACCTGCGGCTGCGCTTCACCCGCGAACGCGAGATCCTGGGCCGGCTCGCCCACCCCCACATCGCCAGGCTGCTGGATGCGGGCGTCAGCAGCAGCGGGTTGCCGTTCCTCGCCCTTGAGCGCGTGGACGGGATCCCGGTCACCGATTACTGCCGCCAGCACGGCACCAGCCTGGAGGAGCGGCTGGGGATGTTCTTCCAGGTCTGCGAGGCGGTCAGCCACGCCCACGCGAACCTGATCGTCCATCGCGACCTGAAGCCCTCCAACATCCTGGTCACCCCGGCCGGCGAGGTGCGGCTGCTGGACTTCGGCATCGCCAAGCTGCTCGACCTGGACCCCGCGTTCGACCGCACTCGTACCGGGGGGCGTGCCTTCACCCTCCATTACGCCGCCCCGGAGCAGCTGCGGGGCGAGCCGGTCAGCACCATGACCGACGTGTACGCGCTGGGGGTGGTGCTGCACGAGCTGCTCAGCGGCGCCCGGCCGTACCGGCCCACCCGCACCAGCGACGCCGCGCTGGAGGAGGCGATCCTGCTGCAGGAGCCGATCCGCGCCTCGGTTGCGGTCGCATCGGGGGTGGGCGGGGCCTGGCACGGCGAGGACGAGGCGGCCCGCAAGCGATACGCGCGCCGGCTTTCCGGCGATCTGGACAACATCCTCGCCAAGGCCCTGGCCAAGGACCCGCAACAACGCTACCCGTCGGTGGAAGCGTTGGCGCAGGACCTGCGCCGCCATGTGTCCGGGCGTCCGGTGCACGCGCGCCCGCCCAGGCTGGGTTACCGGCTGGGCAAGTTCGTGACCCGCCATCGCTGGCCCCTGGCCACCGGTTCGCTGGTTTCGGTGGTCCTGCTGGTCGCGCTCGGCCTGGTGGCCTGGCAGGCGGGCCAGTCCTCCCGGGAGATCGCCCGGGCGCAGGTGATGCAGGCGTTCATGGTCGGGGTGCTGGAGAGCGCGGACGTGGGGGTCGCCGGGTCGGTGTCACTGTCGGAGTTGCTGGACCAGACCGTCCGGCGCGCCGAGCGCCAGCTCGCCGACCAACCGTTGCCGCGGGCCGAGGTGCTCGGCGTGGTTGCACGGGTACGGCTGGCACGCGGGGAGCTCGACGAGGCAGGCGAGATCCTGGCGCGCCAGGATCGACTGCTGGCCACCATGGATGACGTCCCCGCCGGACTCGCCCTGCAGTCCAGCCTGCTGCACGGGCGCCTGCTGGTGTTGCGCGGGCGCGCCGAAGAATGCATCGCGCACATGGGGCGCAGCGAAGCGTTGGCCGCGCGCGAGCAGGCCCGGCTGTCCGCGGTAGTGGCGGGGTTCAATGCCCAGATGGGCCACTGCTACCGCCGTGCAGGGGCGTCGCAGCAGGCGCGGCTGCGGTACGAGCGGGCGCTGGTCCTGCGCCGGCAGTCCGGGGCGCCGGTGGCGGAAGAGGTGAAGAGCCTGGTCGACCTGGCCGCCCTGCACGCGGACGCGGGACGCAATGGCACCGCCCTGATGGAACTGCGCGCCGCCCGCCAGCGGCTGCTCGACGGCGGCGCGCCCCACCACCCGGTGCAGGCCCACATCGAGCGGGAACTGCAGCGCTTGCAGGTTCCGCGCGAGGCCGCGCCGGTCGTGGTGGACACGACCGGCGACTGACCGGGACCGGCTACAGCGGCAGGGAGGGCTGCAGTGGCTCGATCACCCCTTCGCCGCGGACCACGCGCTTGTACTCGGCGCGGGAGACCGAGACATAGCGCTCGTTGCCGCCGATCTCGACCTGCGGTCCATCGCGCACCGCCCGCCCCTGCCCGTCCACGCGCACGGTCATCGTCGCCTTGCTGCCACTGTGGCAGATGGTCTTGATCTCGCTGATCTCGTCGGCCCAGGCCAGCAGGTGCTGGCTGCCTTCGAACAGCTCGCCGCGGAAGTCGGTGCGCAGGCCGTAGCACAGCACCGGGATGTGGAAGGCGTCGACCACTTCGCTGAGCTGCCAGACCTGTGCTCGCGACAGGAACTGTGCCTCGTCCACCAGCACGCAGTGCAGCGCGCCGTTGGCGGCGATGTCGGCAGCCACCATCGCCTGCAGGTCCTCGGCGGCGGTGAACGCGGTCGCCTCCGCGCTCAGGCCGATGCGCGAGGCCACCGTGCCGGTGCCGGCGCGGTCGTCGAGCCGCGGGGCGAAGATCGCCACCCGCATGCCGCGCTCGCGGTAGTTGTGGGCGGACTGCAGCAGCGTGGTGGTCTTCCCGGCGTTCATCGCCGAGTAGTAGAAGTAGAGCTTGGCCATCGGCGGATTCTAGCGTTGGCGCCGTTGTACCTGGCGGCTCAGGGCGCGTCTCCGGGAAGTGCTTCCAGGTCGCCGACATCGACGTGGCCGCTCCTCCACACCGCATCTTCGATCGCCCAATAGTGGTCGGGATCCCATCGTGCCTCGTGGTACAGCCCGCTGAGGTCGGCACCACCGCCGGCCCCGGGCTGCTGGCTGTCCGGATGGCTGGCTTCCAGGCGATTGACGAAGCCGGTGCGGCTGCCGGTGACGTGCCGCTTCGCCCGCGAAAGGGCGCGTGCAAACCTGGGTTTGGCAACGTCGTCGCCGTAGCGGTCGTACAGGGCCGCCCCCTCGTCGAGGGCGCGGCTGCGTTCGTCCCCGGTCAATGCCAGCCACATCTTCTCGCGCAGCAGCACGAACCGCGGGTACATGCGCTCGGCGGCCAGGTCGGCCCACGCATACGCCAGGGCCGGGTCGCGCGCGACCCCGGCGCCGTGCCAGTACATCAGGCTGATGCGGTGCTGGGAATACTTGTCGGCGTGGCGCGCGGCCTCCAGGAAGTGCCGTATCGCGTCGCCCCAGTCGCCCTTCACCGCGGCCTCCACGCCGTACAGGCGCGACAGCTCGTTGGGGAGGTTGGCGGCCAGCCTCCGGCGGGCATCGAACTCGCTGTAGCTCATGTGGTCGGTTTCGGCGACGAGTGGATCGGCGGTCGTGCCATCCGTCGACTGCCCGGCCGCCATTGCCGCGGTGGACGGCAGGGTGGCAAGCGCACCGGCCATGCACAGCAGCGCGCCCAACCGCTTCATCGTGGATCCCATGCTGATGACGTTCCCCGGATACAGCGTGCAGGCTAGCCCGGCCGGGTAGACTGTGCGACTGGCCCGCCGCGTGCCCACCGGGCGGGCGGCCCCTGCTCCAGCGTACTTCCATGCACGGTCTCAACCCCCAGCAACGTGATGCCGTCCTGCACACCGACGGCCCCCTGCTCGTGCTCGCCGGCGCAGGCAGCGGCAAGACGCGCGTGATCGTGGAAAAGATCGCCCACCTGATCTCCTCCGGCCGCATGCCGGCCAGGCGCATCGCAGCGATCACCTTCACCAACAAGTCGGCCAAGGAGATGCGCGAGCGCGTCGCCAAGCGCATCCGCGGGGACGCGGCCGAAGGGCTGACCATCTGCACCTTCCACGCCCTGGGGTTGAAGTTCCTGCAGATCGAGCACGCGAAGCTCGGCCTGCGGCGCGGGTTCTCGATCTTCGATGCCGACGACTCGGCCGCGCAGATCAAGGACCTGGTCGGCACCGGCGCCAAGCCGGACGCGGTCGACGACGTGCGCAACCTGATCTCGCGGGCCAAGAACGCCGGCCTGTCGCCCGAGCAGGCGATGGCCGAGGCGCGCAGCGCCCGCGAGGTGGATGCGGCCTCTGTGTATGCGCTGTACCAGGCCCGTCTGGGCAGTTTCAACGCGGTCGACTTCGACGACCTGATCCGCCTGCCGGTGCAGTTGCTGGAATCGGATGCGGAGTGCGCGCTGGCCTGGCGCGAGCGCATCGGCTACCTGCTGGTGGACGAGTGCCAGGACACCAACGACGCCCAGTACCGGCTGCTCAAGGCGCTGGCGGGTGAGCGCGGGCTGTTCACCTGCGTGGGCGACGACGACCAGTCGATCTACGCCTGGCGCGGCGCCAACCCGGACAACCTGCTCGCGCTCGGCCAGGACTACCCGGCGCTGCGGGTGGTCAAGCTGGAGCAGAACTACCGCTGCTCCAACCGCGTGCTGCGCACCGCCAACGCGCTGATTGCCCACAACCCGCACGAGCACCCGAAGACGTTGTGGAGCGACCAGGCCGACGGGGAGCGCATCCGCATCTGGGAGTGCCGCGACGCCGCCCACGAGGCGGAGAAGGTCGCCGCCGAGATCGAGTTCATCGCCACCGCCCGGCAGGCGCCGTGGAGTGATTTCTGCATCCTGTTTCGCGGCAATTTCCAGTCGCGCGCGCTGGAGAAGGCGCTGCAGCTGGTGCGCGTTCCCTACCACCTGACCGGCGGGACCGCGTTCCTGGAGCGCGGCGAGGTGAAGGACGCGCTGGCCTGGCTGCGCCTGGTCGCCAACCCGGACGACGATGCCGCCTTCCTTCGCGCGGTCACCAATCCCAAGCGCGAGGTCGGCGCGACCACGCTGGCGAAGCTGGCGGAACTGGCCCGCAACGCCAACATGCCGATGGCGCGGGCGATCGAATCGGTCGGTGCGCTCAAGCAGCTGGCCCCGCGCGCGGCCAATGCGCTCGATGGCTTTGCCGGCATCGTCCGTGGCCTGCGCGCGGACGCACAGCGGTTGCCGCCCTCGGAACTGGTGCGCGAGCTGGCGCATCGCTCCGGGCTGCTGCAGTCGATCCGGGCGCAGTGCCGGGACGAGGCCGGCTTCCAGCGCCGCAGGCAGAACCTGGAGGAGCTGGCCGAGTGGTTCGACGGCGGCAAGGGCGCAGGCCCGGGCGAACTCGCGGCGCAGCTTGCGTTGCTGTCGCATGCCGACAAGGGCGAGGCCGGCAACCAGGTCCGGCTGATGAGCCTGCACGCGGCCAAGGGGCTGGAGTTCCGCTATGTCTTCATCGTCGGCGTCGAGGACGGCACGCTGCCGCACGAGGCCAGCATCGAGGAAGGCCGCATCGACGAGGAGCGCCGGCTGCTGTATGTCGGCATCACCCGTGCCAAGGAGCGGCTGTGGCTGTCGCACTCGGTGCGGGCACAGAAATGGGGCGAGGTGCTGCGCCTGAAGCCCAGCCGGTTCTTCGACGAGCTGCCGGCCGCGGAGATCCAGCGCGATGGCGCCGATCCGGCCGCCGATGCCGAGCACAAGAAGGAACGGGCCAGCGCCGGGCTGGCGGCGATCCGGGCGTTGTTGGACGCCTGAGCCGCTCTTCGCCCCCTCTCCACGGCGCTGAATCACCTGTAAACCCTGTTCTGGGCCCGGAAGGGCCCGGGTGCGCCTCATGCTGCGCAAAATGGCGACTATGACGCACCGCGTCAGAGGGTGATCGACGTCACTTAATTTTCGACATAAAGTGACATTTCCTGTTTTATATCAGGCACTTGTGGGGATAGTTTCGTCCCATGGTGACGCGATAGGTCATTCCTTGTTGCGCTTCAGGTCAGCTTCTGTGCTATCGCTTTCGGGGCGTGGCCGTGGCTGAACTGCGGCTGCATGAGCACCCGGGCCCACCTGGATCCATGTGACACACGTCACGGAACAGGGCGGGTTGCGCACCCACACAGGAAGCACAGGGGAGACCACCGCATGTCCGTCTCGAAGTCGAAATCCCGTCGTCGCAACGCCGCCGGGGCGCCGCACCGCGCCCCGTTGTACCTGGCCCTTGTCGCTGCCCTGAGCGTACTCAGCGTGCCGACCGTCGCAGCGCAGGAGTGCGAAGCCGGCTCCACCGACCTCGCCTGCGGCACTGGCGCGGTGGCAACCGGACCGCTGGCCACCGCGATCGGTGCATTCAGCACGGCCAACGGTCCCCGGGCCACCGCGGTGGGTGCAATGTCGCGGGCCCAGGGGAACGGTTCGATGGCGCTGGGTGCAGGCGCCACGTCGGTCGGCGACGACACGGCTGCCATCGGAACGGGGGCCATCTCCGTGGCGCAGGGAGCGGTTGCCCTTGGCTCCGGATCCATTGCCGACCGTGAAAACACCGTCTCGGTGGGTTTCGAAGGCAACGAGCGCCAGGTGACCAACGTCGCCGCAGGCACCGAAGCCACCGACGCGGTGAACCTGGCCCAGCTGGAAGAAGTCGCCGACGTCGCCGAGGAGACCGCGCAGTACTTCCAGGCCAACGGCGAGGGTTCGGCCAGCGCCGGCGGGAACGAAGCAGTCGCGGCGGGTTCCGGGGCCGACGCCGCGGGCGGAGGCAGCGTCGCCATGGGCGTGGACAGCAGCGCCGCCGGCTACTCCTCCGTGGCGCTGGGCAAGTCCGCCTCCGCCGACGGCGGGTACTCCACGGCGGTCGGCGGCTTCTCCGACGCCAGTGCCTTCAACTCCACCGCGGTCGGCAACTTCTCCGAGGCCAGCGGTTTCAGCAGCACCGCGCTGGGCGGTGACGCCGTCGCCAGCGGCAGCGAGAGCATCGCGCTGGGCAGCGGGTCGGAGGCCAGCGGCGCCAACAGCGTCGCGCTGGGCAACAACACGACCGCCACCCGCGACAACACCGTGGCGGTTGGCGGACGCCAGGTCACCGGCGTCGCCGCCGGCACCGAGGACACCGATGCGGTGAACCTCGGCCAGCTCAACGAAGTCGCCGAGGTGGCCGAGAACACCGACCGCTACTTCAAGGCCAGTGGCGGGGGCGAAGCCTTCGTCGGCGGCGAGGAGGCGGTGGCCTCCGGGTCCAATGCGTTCGCGACCGATTACGGCAGCGCGTTCGGTTCCGCCGCAAATGCCGCCGGCTTCGGTTCCTCGGCCTTCGGAAGCGGGGCCATGGCCTGGGGCATCTACTCCAATGCGTCCGGGTACGGCTCGGTCGCCGAGGGTGACTCCAGCACGGCCGTGGGTGGCTGGCTCTACTACGAGGATCCGGCCACCGGGGAGATATTGCTTGACCAGTACACCCAGACCGGGGAGGTCGGGGCTTCGGCATTCGGCGCCGGCGCCCAGGCCTGGGGCGCCTTCAGCCTTGCCAGTGGCGCAGCGGCCATGGCCAATGGCCTGCAGTCGACCGCAGTGGGGTACAGCAGCCTCGTCGACAGCGACTATGCGACCGGCGTCGGTGCCTTCAGCTCGGTCACCGGCACTTACGGCACCGCCGTGGGATACGGCAGCGACGCGAGCGGCGACTACGGGCTGGCGGTCGGCGGCATCGCCGACTACGGCGACCTGATCATCGGTTTCCCGGGGCTGATCCTGCAGACCACCGAAGCCTCCGGCATGGCCTCCACCGCGCTGGGCAACGGTGCGATCGCCTCCGGCCTGGGTGCGACCGCCACCGGCACCCTCGCCGAGGCGACCGGCGTGCAGTCCACTGCGCTGGGTACGCTGGCTTCCGCCGCCCAGGATGGCGCCAGCGCACTGGGCAGTGGCAGCTACGCCGCCGCCCTGGACTCCACTGCCGTCGGTTTCCTGGCCTACGCGGACGCTGACAACAGCGTCGCCCTGGGTGCGAACTCCTATACCGACCGTGCCAACACCGTGTCCGTCGGCGATGTCGGCAGCGAGCGCCAGGTCACCAACGTCGCCGCCGGTACCGAGGGCACCGACGCGGTGAATCTTGCGCAGCTGGAGCAGGCGACCGAGCACACCCGCTACTTCAAGGCGACCGGCGAGGGCGAGGCGTTCGTCGATGGCGAGGAGGCGACTGCGGCCGGCTCCGACGCGCTGGCCGGCGCCGACTATGCGACGGCCATGGGTTCGGGCAGCAGCGTCCTTGGCGTGGGCGGTTCCGGAT
>JAEWFH010000160.1 GCA_023388955.1 Pseudomonadota bacterium | reverse complement strand
TCATGTCGGCAGCGGCTGCTGAACCACGCCAAGACCAAGGGCGAAGACTTCCAGTTTGTCCTCGACCGCTACGCGGTGGAGCGCCTGATGTATCGCCTGTCGATCTCACAGCATCGCGAGCGCTTCGTGCTGAAGGGCGCAATGCTGCTCGCCGCATGGTTCGACACGCCGCATCGGCCCACCCGCGATGCGGACTTTCTCGCAGCCGGCTGGTCTCCGGATGCGGAGGCCATACTCGATGTGGTCCGGAATCTGCTGGCACTGGAGCTGGATGACGGCCTCGAGTTTGATCACGGAAGCCTTGGCGTCACGGACATCCGCGAGGAGGCCAGGTATCACGGGCTGCGCGTTGCGCTCCGGAGCAGGTTGGGTACTGCCGCGTGCCTCGTGCAGTGGGATATCGGTTTCGGTGACGCGGTGACGCCAGGCCCGGAGGAGATCGAGATGCCGACGCTGCTGCAGGACATGCCTGCGCCGCGGATGAGGGTCTATCCCCGCGAGACGGTGTTTGCCTCGAAGCTCGAGGCCATGGTGGTGCTGGGCATGGTCAACAGTCGGATGAAGGACTATTTCGACCTGCTCGGGCTGGCTCGGGAGGAGAGAATGGAGCCTCGGGTGTTGGGGCAGGCCATCCGGGCTACATTCGCCAGGCGCGGAACGCCTGTCCCGGAGCAACTGCCGATGGGGCTGTCCGAGGCCTTCGGGTTGGATCGTGGCAAGCAGGCGCAGTGGAAGGCGTTCCTCTCCAGGAACCGCTTGACCGCCCCGGACCTTGATGCCGTTGTTGCGGAACTGGCCCTGTTCGTCGCGCCGCTGCTGAGCGCCGCGAGGACGTCGGCGGCCAGGTGAGGAGCCCGTTTTCGACCTCCAAGCAGTAGTCCAGGTGGAGGCCCGTGCCTCACACTTGGAGGTCACTTCCGTGCCATCTCCCGTGCCCTTCCCGTGCCCATCGGTGCGGAGACGGCAAAAACCGGCACGATCCGGTCTCAAATGTGCTTCCTGAAATGTCATTGGAATCAATGACATGCCGCTTCTTGCCGTCTGGCACCGATTGCCACCGGCCTGCGCCGACCCCCAAGCGCCGACTACGAACTTGGGGGTCGGAGGTTCGAATCCTTCCGGGCGCGCCATACAAGCACAAGGGTCAACGAGTCCGCTCGTTGGCCCTTTTGCTTTCCTGGCCCGCGGAAGCGGCGCTGTCGCTCTGGCGCTGGAGATGATCCGCCAGGCGCGTGGCCAGCGCCACGATCGCGAACGTCGGGAACGCCCAGCCACCGGTGGGGAAGACCGAGCTGCCGGCGCAGTACAGGTTGTCCACTCCATGCACGCGGCAGTCGACATCCACCACGCCCTGCGCAGCGTCGGTGCCCATCCGGGTCGTGCCCAGGTGGTGCGAGGATCCTGCCACCTGGAGATGTCCTTCGGATTCCAGAAGCGGGGGGTCCGGGAAGAAGCGCCCATTGCAGGCGCGTGCCAGCTCTTCACCGAACACGATCGCCGCGGTCCTGTGGGTATGCCGGTCCAGGTCGGTCAGGCGCCAGTCCACGCACACCTTGCGCTGGCCGGTTTCGTCGCGTTCTTCGCCCAGTACGATGCGGCTGTCGGGGTTGGGGGCCTGTTCGAAATATCCAATCAGATCGACGCGGACGGTGGGAACCGTAGTGCGTCCGCTCAACCTGCGTACCGCGGCCTGCGTCAGGTCGCCGGCCCCGAGCAGGGTCCGTAGTGCGAGGGGAGCGAGGCTCCCCGGGTCGCCGGGCGAGGCGCACGGCTCGCCGTTGTGGCGCCGGCAGATGTTTCGATGCAGCAGCTCCGCCGCATCGAGGTGCCGGTCGGCGAGCCGGCTGCGGAACTGCCTCAGCGCCTGCAGTCCGCCGGGCACCGGGGCTTCGACGGGGAAAGGGCGCACGCGGGCGCTGAGGAGACCGTGGCGTTGCTGGGCGGCTTCCGACAGCGTGATTTCCGGCCGGACGGTCACGCCTCCAGGTGGCGCGGCCGTGCGGGTGTAAGGCGTGGTCAGCGCTTCCGGAGTGGCCGTCTCGATGGTACCGATCCGGCCGCTTGGGTGGTCCATGAAGTAGCGGCCCACCAGTCCCCGTGCGTTGCCAAGGCCATGGGGTACCACCGAATCGGACAACAGCAGCAGCCTTGCATTTTCGATCCCGCCGCAGGCCAGCACGAACCGGCGTGCCCGGACCTTGCCTTCCTTCCGCTCCAGGCTTGCGATGCGCGCGCAGCGTACCGACGCCCCGCTGTCCGCGGCCTCAAGCTCGAGTACGTTGGCGTTGAGCAGGACGTGGACATTGGGGGCGGCGCCGAACAGCCCGCGGAGGTCGCCGGGCAGGAGCGGACTGGCGGCGCAGAGCTGGTTGCGCAGCAGCGAGGGATCGAACTGCAGCGGCGGATGTGGTGGCGGCGCCAGGAAGCCGGTATCGCCCAGCGGAAGCGATCCGAGGCCCAGCAGTGCGCCCGCGCGCAGGTAGTACGGTTCCAGCGTGTCCCGTGACAGCGGCCATCCGCTGTGTGGCACCCAGCTTCGGTGGTGGGTGGAGTCCAGCGGCACGCAACCGCCGCCCCACAGGTTGCAGGAGCCGCCGAAGGTGCGTAACCGGCAGGCAGCCGGATCAATGCCCGGTTCGCCGATGTTGGCTCCTTCGTAGAGCGCCTGGTTGCGCTGGCTGGACCGTAGCCCGCCCGACTCGATCACCCAGACCGTCTGCGACCGTCCGATGAAGGTCCGTGCAATCGTCAATCCCGCGATGCCGGCACCGAGGATGCACACGTCTCCCTCGAACTGCCGCGGAGCCTCACCACCCCTGTAGTCGATGATCACTGTGCCGTCCCGGCAGTGGCGCGTGTGCCCGTTCTGCCTGAGAACGCCGGATGGCCGGCAAACGGGCCAAGGCGCCCGTCGCCACGGCACGGCGTCCGCCGCCGGGGCGTTTGGACGTTCCGCTGGGTGTCCTTGTCAAACGCCAGGGTTCACCATGCGGATGGGCATCTGCTTCGCGCTTGTGTTCGTGGTCCTGCCAACCAGTGCGGCCGCAGTGACCCATACCGTGGGTCCGCCCGGCTCGGGGCGCCAGTACACGCAGCTGTCGCAGGTGTTCGCCGCCAACGACCTCGGGCCGGGGGATGTGGTGGAGGTGGATGGCGACGCGGTGTACGAAGGAGGCATCGTGGTCGGCGTCGATGACGGCGGCAGTCCGGAAGCGCCGGTCCGGATCCGCTGGCGGCGCGAGGCGGGCGCGACCCGGCCGGTGCTGCGCGGTGGCCAGCACACCATCAAGTTCGAACGCTCCAACCATGTGGTCCTGGAAGGCTTCGATGTACGTGGTGGCAGCCGCTCGTGCGTCTTCAGCGAGGCCCATGGCATCACCGTGCGCGACAGCATCGTCCAGGACTGTCCTTCGCACGGGATCCTGGGCGCGGACCAGAATTCGGGCTCGTTCACGCTGGAGTACAGCGAGGTCGCGCGCTCCGGGAGGGGAACCAACCGCCACTCCATCTACATGCAGAACGACCAGGTGGCCTGGCCGGGCAGCGTGTTCCGCATGCAGCACAACTACGTGCACAGCGCGACGGGAGGGCTGTTGGTGAAGGTCCGCCACAGCCGCGCGGAGATCTACTACAACTGGCTGGAGGGGTCCGAATACGGCGAGCTCGAGCTGATCGGCCCGGACTGCGAAACCCAGAAGCCGGGTTGGACCGCGGACCTGGAGCGCGAGGATGCGGACGTCGTGGGCAATGTGCTGGTGCATACCGCGCGCTGGCGGAACGCGGTGCGCATCGGCGGCGACCTCAATGGCCGCAGCCAGGGCCGGGTGCGGATGGTCAACAACACCATCGTGTTCCACCAGGAGGGCCGGGCCAACGCGGTGATGGTGCAGCTGGGGGCGGGGTCGCTGGAGATGCACAACAACGTGGTCCACAAGACCACGGGCCCGGCGCCGGCGATCGTGCGCGAGAACCCGGCCTCCGAGGTGGAGACACCGATCTGTGGTCCGCGCAGCCGGGACCCGTGGTCATCGGGGCGCAAGGTCGCCGGAAGCAACAACTGGGTCCAGGACGGCGCGACGCTGGTTCCGGGCGAGTGGTCGGCAACCCGGACCGGCCTGGATCCACTGCTGGGCGGTGCGGGCAGGGGTGGCCTGCGCCCAGCCGCAGGCAGTCCGTTGCTCGATGCCGGCAATGATGCGCCCGCAACCCCGGCGGGATTCCCGTTCCCCGACCCACTGCGCGTGCCTGCGTTCGAGCCGCCGGTGCAGCAGGCAGTGGCCCCGGGCACGGCACGCCGGCGCTCCCGGGGGGTGGTGGACATCGGGGCGCTCGAGGCCGAAGCGGGCCTGGCATTGTCCGCGCACCCGGAAGGGCATGACGGGGGCGGCGGGCCGGGTTCCGGATCGGCTTCCCCGCTCGACTCGGCGATCGGGAAGGTGCGCGGCTGGGTCGCAAGGCTGCTGGGCGAGTAAACCGGTGGCGCTGTCCGCCGCGCGCCGGGCATGTCGTTGTTGATGCAGAGAGGGGCAGGGGAATCGGGATGAGGAGCGTGAACGCGAGCTTGGCGCAGCGGGTGGTGCGCGGGTTGTGGGTAGCGGAGATGGCGGTGCTGCTGCTTTCGGTGTGCGGGGCAGTCTGGCTGCGTTTTCTGGATGACCCCGAAAGCCGGGCGCTGTTCCTGCAGGCCGCGCCGTTGCGTGCGTTGCTGGTGGCGCTGGTCCTGACCGGTTCCATGGCCGCGTTCGGCCTGTACCAGCCGCACGGCCGGCTCGACCGCTACGGGTTCGGGCTGCGCCTGGTAATGGCGTTCGTGTTTGGCGGCGTGGTGTTGCTGGTCGTGTATTACCTGCTTCCGCAGGCCTACATCGGCCGTGGCGTGCTGGCGCTGTCACTGCTGATCGGGCTGGTGGCGGTGATGCTCGGACGGCGCCTGGCACAGGCGCTGTTCGGCGCCGGGCAGTTCCGGCGCCGGGTGCTGGTGCTGGGCGCCGGCAGGACCGCCAACCTGATCAACACGAGCATGCGGCGCAGGTCCGACCGGCAGTCGTTCGTGATCGCCGGCTTCGTGCCGATGCCGGGCCAGGAGCAGGCGGTGGAGGCGGCGACGTGCCTGCTCCCGCAGCCCTCGCTGGTCGAATTCGCGGTCACCTCCGGCATCCACGAGATCGTCATCGCGCCCGATGAGCGGCGCGGGGGCTTGCCCATGGAGCAACTGCTGGCGTGCGCGCAGAAGGGCATCCGGGTGACGGAGCTCCCGGACTTCTTCGAGCGCGAGGCCGGCTGCCTGAAGCTGAGCGTGCTCGAGCCGTCCTCGCTGGTGTTCTCAGGGGGCTTCGACCACTCGCTTCCGCGGCGCTTGAGCAAGCGCCTCTTCGACCTCTCCGCGGCTTCGCTGCTGCTGCTGGTGGCCTGGCCGGTGATGGCCGTGGTCGCCCTGTGTGTCTGGGCGGAGGGCGGTGGTCCGGTGCTGTACCGGCAGACGCGGGTCGGGGAGGACGGGCGGGTTTTCGAACTGGCCAAGTTCCGCAGCATGCGGTCCGATGCCGAGGCGGATGGGGTGGCGCGCTGGGCCAGCCGGGACGATGACCGCGTGACCCGGATCGGCCGGTTCCTGCGCATGAGCCGGCTCGACGAGCTACCGCAATTGTTCAACGTGCTGCGTGGCGACATGAGCTTCGTCGGCCCGCGCCCGGAACGGCCGCACTTCGTCAGCCAGCTCGACGCGCAGCTGCGCTACTACGGTGTGCGTCATTCGGTGAAGCCGGGGCTGACCGGCTGGGCGCAGTTGCGCTATCCCTATGGGGCGTCGGTCCATGACGCCGGAGAGAAGCTCAAGTTCGACCTGTTCTACGTCAAGAACCAGGGCCTGGTACTGGACGTGCTCATCCTGCTGCAGACGGTGGAAGTGGTCCTGTTCCGGCGTGGGGCGAGGTAGGTGGGCGGCGGGTCCGGCAGGTCAGGAGCGCAGGGCACGCGCCAGCACGCGGCTCCCGCCCAGCCCCGCGAGCCCAAGGACGCGGCGGCGCACCCGGAGATCGTCGGAGGTGCGCCACGCCCGCAGCGCCAGGCGCCATGCGTCCTTCCAGCGTCCTTCCAGGAGCACGCCCCGCGCGTTGGAGGCATAGACTCCCGCGAGCGCGCGCAGGCGCTCCGGTTCGTCCACCTGGCCGCGGAGTTTTTCCAGGGAGCGCTCGACCACGGCCACGTAGTCGTCGTAGCTGCTCGCCAGGGCCGACAGACCGTCGTGGCCGCGCATGGCCCGGACCAGCGGCCGGGCAACCACGCCGATGCGCCAGCGTCGCGCCACCCGCAGGTGGAACTCGAGGTCCTCGGCGGTGGCCAGGGTCTCGTCGAAGCCGCCGACGTCGTCCACGACTTCGCGGCGCAGCATCACCGAGGCCGGCACCAGCACCGGGTCGTGCATGATCCAGCGCGATGCCCAGCCATCCTCGGGCTGGATCCGGCGGCGATGCAGTACGTCGATGTCGCGGCCGTGGCGGTCGACCCGCGCCACGTCGCACACCACCATCCCGTAGCTGGGGTGGGCGTCCAGCCAGTCGGCCTGCAGGCGGGTCTTGTCCGGCATCCACAGGTCGTCGCTGTCGAGCAGTGCAAGGTAGCGCCCGCGCGCCATCGCCAGGCCGGTGTTGCGAGCAGCGGAGACCCCGGCGTTGGGCTGCCAGTAGTACCGGATACGGTCGCCGTAGCGCGCGTGCAGGGCGTCCCCGGTCCCGTCGGTGGAGCCGTCGTCGACGACGATGATCTCTTCGACCGCGCAGTCCTGCGCGAGTACCGAATCAATGGCACGCGAAACCAGTCCGCGCCGGTTCCAGGTCGGGATCACCACCGATACCCGCGGCGTGCCAGCCCCGCAACCCCGGACCATGGACTCAGTCATGCTGCGTGATCTCGTCAGGAAGCTGTCGTACGCGTCGGGTGCGCTTGCGCTCTACCATCGGGCCCGCAATGCGCGGACGCTCACCGTGGTGATGTTCCACCGGGTACTGGAGGAATCCGACCCGCGATGGCCCGGGGCGGACCCCGGGTACACGCTGCCGGTGGATGTCTTCCGCGCGTGCCTGGGCTTCTTCGTCCGCCACTACCAGGTGGTCTCGCTTGCGCAGGTGCTCCGCGCACGTGGCGGTACCGGCCGGCTGCCGTCGCGGGCCCTGCTGCTCACCTTCGATGACGGCTGGGCCGACAACGTCGACCACGCCTTGCCCGCGCTGCGGGACGCCGGGCTGCCGGCCGTGATGTTCGTCGTCTCCGGGGCGGTGGGTCGCAGCCAGCCGTTCTTCCAGGAGCAGCTGGTATCGGCCTGGCAGCGTGGCGTCCTGCAGGTCGGCGAACTGGATGCCGCGCTCGCGCGCCGGGACCTGGGGCAGGGGACGGACGGGAACGGCATCGCGGAGTTGCGCCGGCTGATCGCCGCGCTGGAAACCCTGGACAAAGCGACAAGGGACGACGTGCTCGCGCCGTTCGTGCCCGTGCTGGACGACGGGCTGGTGCACATGGTGGATGTGGCGGGGCTGGAGCGCCTGGACAGGCATGGCGTCGTACTCGGGCTGCACGGGATGACCCATGCGCCGATGACCCGCGTGGCGGACCTGGACCGTGAACTCGCGGGCGCACGCGGGCAGCTTGCGGCGATCACCGGCGGCGCCCCGGCCCTGTCCATGTCGTTCCCGCATGGCGCCCATGACCCGGCGATCGCGGCAAAGGCGCACGAGGCGGGCTACGAGTTGGTGTTCACCAGCGTTCCCGTCCTCAATCCCACCGCGGAGGGCCCGGGCGGCCGGCTCGGGCGCGTGGGGTTCGAAACCGGTGCAGTGGTCGATGCAAAGGGCCGCTTCCGCCCCGACCGGCTGGCGGCAAGACTGTTCCGCCGGCCGGTGGCAGCGCTGGATGATTCCGTATACCCGGCACGGGCTCATTCGTCTTCGTCGGCGCTGGTCAGGTGGATGTCGAGGTCGCGCGGCAGCTGGTTGGGAGGCTTGCTCCAGTAACCGAACACCGGCCGGCGGCTGCGCTCGACGAACCCCCGGGAAACCCAGCTGGCGACCCGTTCCGGGGACCCCGCCATCGACAGTGAGATGGCCGTGACCCCGAGTCTGCGCGCGGCGCGCAGCAGGGCGTCGACGTACCGGGTGCCGATCGCGGTCGCGGCATCGCTGGACCAGAAGTCGCGCACGTGCAGGGTGCCATTGGTCGCGTCGGTCGCGAACCAGGCCTCCAGGCGCCCGGAGCGCCGGTCGCGTACCAGCAGGTAGCGGACCTCCTCCAGTGGTGAATCATCGAAGCGCCAGCGTGCGAACGCCTGGTCGCGGACAGCGAGGAGGCCGTGCCCGGGAAGGGAGCGCGACCACAGCTCGTCCATGTCGGGCGTGGCGCGCACGCTCCATTGGGCGTCCAGTCCCCGTGAGCCGGGGGCACGCCAGGAATCGCGCGCTGTCGTGGCCAGGTCGAGCAGCGCGCCGGCCGGGCGGGCAAGCCAGGACGGAACGCGTCGCCGCAGGTATGGCCCGTGCCGAAGGACCCGTACCCGCCGCACCATGTCCGAGAACTTGTCGTAGCGGATGCGCCGGAATACCGCGGCGGCCTTCGGATTGGGAAAGCCGAGGGTCAGGTCCAGGTGCTCGCGGGCACTCTCGATGAGGCCCATCTGCATCATCAGCGCGGGCCCCAACGAGCGGTGCCTGGGCAGCACGGCCAGGTCGACCAGCAGGCCACTGCGGATCTCCCGGCCTTGCCACAGCATGCGCCGGCGTCCGATCGAGCACGCCCCCACCCAGGCGCCCGACGGGTGGTGGTACAGCAGCTCTAGCAGAGGTGCGCCGAAAGGGCAGTGGCGGTAGAACCAGTCGTACTTGGCGAGCATCCGGTGGTTCTCGCCGAGGTTGCCGCTCCAGATCCCGAGCACGGTATCGCGGTCGCGCTCGACATCGCCGGGCTGCGCCATGTACGGCGGTGGCGGGCCGTTCAAGCGTCCACCATCAGTGAGGCCCCGCCATCCAGCGTCATCGGCGGCAGATGCAGGTACCGGGTCGTGCGGCGCTTGTTGCGGATGTCGGTGTAGACCGCTTCGGCCTGCTCGGGCGTCATCCCCAGTGCGTCCGCAAGCCCGGTGGCGGGAACCTGGTGGTCGAGCGCCCACAGCGCCAGGTCCATCTGCCGGTACGGCAGGGCGAAGTAGAACTCGTCCTGGCCCTGGCTGAGGCTGTAGGTGTCGGTGGTCGGCGCGGCCTCGCAGATGCGCTGCGGAAGGCCCAGGTGGTGCGCCATGGCGTAGACCTGCGACTTGTACAGGTGCGCGATGGGCTTCACGTCCGCGGAGCCGTCCCCGTTCTTCACGAAAAACCCCTGGTCGTGCTCCAGCCGGTTGGGGGTGCCGACCACCGCGTAGTTGAGGCGGTCGGCGTGGAAGTACTCCAGGGTCTTGCGGATACGCTGCTTGAAGTTGGTGGCGGCGACGATGGCGAGGTAGTCCTGCAGCGCCAGGTTGCGCTCGACCACCGTGCCGTCCGGGGCGGCGGCAACCAGGCGGAAGTGGTTCACCCGCCCGGCCAGGCCGCCGGCGATGATGATCTTGAACCCCCAGCCCTCGTCGTACTGCGGCAATGCGTTGCGTACTGCCTGGTCGCGACTGCGGTAGCAGCCGATCGCTTCAAGGGTGGGGGTGATGTCGATGGTTTCCGCGTGGATGCCGAGGTGGTCTGCCAGCAGTCGGGCACGGGCCGCGCTGTCGGGGTCGGAGTCCTGTTCGGGCAGGATCAGCGCCAGTACGCGATCCGGGCCGACCGCCCGTACCGCGAGCGCGGCGCACACCGAACTGTCGATACCGCCCGATATGGCGACCACGAGGCCGCGCCGGTGCAGCTGGCGAGCGGTGGCTTCCCGCAGCTGCCGTGCGATCCGCGTGGCCTCCGCCTCCAGGTCGATCTCCAGTACGCGTGCATCCAGTCTCCCCCGGGTGAGCAGGCTCATGGCGCCGACCCTCCGGCCAGCTCGGCGCGCCGCACCTTGCCCGACGCGGTCCGCGGCAGGTGGTCCACGAACTCCACGTGCCGCGGCACCTTGTACGGCGCCAGCCGGGCCAGGCAGTGCGCCCGGACCGCGGCCGCGCCACGGGCAATCGGGCTCTTGGCCACGATCCGCGCGCCCACGACCTGGCCCAGGAGCGGATCGTCCACGCCGTAGACGGCGACCTCCGCGACCTCTGGTAACTCCATGATTGCTTCCTCGATGTCGAGCGGGTGGATCCGGTGTGCGCCGGTCTTGATCATGTCGCTGCGTCGGCCGGCCAGGAAAAGGAAGCCGTCCGCGTCGAGATGGCCGATGTCGCCGGTGTGCAGCCATCCGTCGCGGACCGTCGTGGCGGTGGCGGAGGGGTCGTTCCAGTAGCCGAGCATGATCCCGGGCCCGTTGGCGATGACTTCCCCCGGCTCCCCGGTGGCCACGTCGTGGCCGTCTGCGTCGACGACCCGCAGGCGCACTCCCTGCACCGGGATGCCGACCGAGCCGGGCTTGTCGTCCAGGCGCTCCGGGGGCAGCCAGGTGAGCCGCGAAGTGGCCTCGGTCTGCCCGTACATCAGGTACAGCTCCACGCCAGGGAGCGCGGCCCGCAGGCGCGAGCGCAGGGTCGCCGGTAACGGGCCGCCGGCCTGGGTGAGGTAACGCAGGCGGGGAAGCTCCAGGCCGTTGAATGCGTCGTGGTCCAGCAGCAGCGCGTAGGTGGAGGCAACGCCGGAAAAACCGGTTGCCTGCACACGCTGCAACGTGGCGCCCACCTGGCGCGGGAACAGGAGGTTCGGCTCCAGCACCACGCATCCGCCGCAGGACAGGTGGGTATGCAGGACCGAGGCGCCGTACGCGTAGTAGAAGGGCAGGACGCTGACCACCCGGTCGGTGCTGTCCAGCCGCAGGTAGGCGACGACTGCGGCGACGTTGGCGGCCAGGTTCGCGTGGCTCAGGGTGACGCCCTTCGGGGCGCCGGTGGTGCCGGAGGTGTAGAGGATCATCGCCACGTCCGGTGGCCCGGCAGACGCCCGGGCCGCCGCGTGCGGTGCCCCGGCGGCTTCGGCCAGCGGCTGGCCTGCAGCCACCGCCAGCGCGGCGGGCGGGAACGCCGCGGTGGCCAGTACCTGTTCGCTCGCCAGGTGGCCGCGCTGGTGGACCACGAACCGGGCGCTGCAGTGTTCCAGCCAGGGACGCAGGTCGCGGCTGCGCGCCTGGAAGTTCAGCGGTACCGCGACCGCGCCGGCCAGCCAGGTGCCGTATATGGCCGCGGCCGCTTCGGGGCAGTTGGGCATGACGATCGCGACCCGGTCGCCCGGGGCGATCCCGGCGCCGTGCAGGATGCCGGCGAACGCCTGCGCGTCCCGCCAGAGCGTCGCGTAGCTCACGTGCCGCCCGCCCTCGACCAGTGCGATGCGGTCCGGACCGGACGCCACCATGCGGGCCAGCCGGGCAGGCAGGGATTCCATCAGCTCAGGCTTCCACCGCCAGCTTGCGGCCGACGAAGTTGTCCACGCTTTCGATGGAGTCGAAGTTGGCCGGGGTCATCTCCTCCGGCCCGACCTGCAGGTCGAACTGCTGCTCCAGGTACAGGACCAGCTCGTGGATCCCGGTCGAATCGACAATCCCGGACTGGATCAACGAGTCCCCGTCCGCGATTTCGGACTCGTCGTCGCTGAAGAGGAAGTTCTCCAGTACGAACCGCTTGATCTGCTGCTTGCGTTGCATTCGGATACTCCATCGCGACGGCCGGGCCGTCCGTTCCAGGCAAAATCGTGGTCCCCTTCGACCCACAGAACGCGGGGATGCGATCCACGCGGCCAAGCGTGCGGTGCAGGGGCGACCGCATGCCGGCGCCGGTTGCGTTCGACCGGTTCAGCAGGGGACCCGGGGAGTGCTTCGTGCGATCGATCATCTGGCCCGTCGTATGGGCATTGGCGCTGGCCGCATGTGGCCGGCAGGAGGCCGTGGACCCGCCTCCGCGCTGGACCGGCGGGGAGCCGCCCCCGGCCCATTCCTCCGGGCTTGGCGAGCTTGCGGTGCAGGAACTCGTTACCGGGCTTGAGCATCCATGGGGCTTGGCGTTCCTGCCGGATGGGCAGATGCTGGTGACCGAGCGTCCCGGGCGCTTGCGGCGGATCGGCAACGGCCAGGTTTCAGCTCCGATCGGCGGCCTGCCCCGGATCTTCGCCGAGGGCCAGGCGGGGCTGCTCGACGTTGCCCTGTCCCCCGGTTTTGTGGACGACCGGCTGGTCTATCTCGCCTATGCCGAACCCAACCTGCGCGGCAACAAGGCCGGTACCGCGGTGGCGCGCGGGCGCCTGGCCGGTGATGTGCTGGAGGAGGTCGAGGTGGTGTACCGGCAGCAGCCCAAGCTGTCTTCGGGAACGCACGTCGGTGCCCGGCTGGTCTTTGCCGACGACGGAACGCTTTTCGTCACCCAGGGTGACAACCGCGTCGCCGCCGGCATGGCGCAGCAGCTGGACGTGCTGCCGGGAAAGCTGATCCGGATCAATCCCGACGGCACGGTGCCGCCTGACAATCCGTTCGTGGGCAGGGAAGCGGCGAGGCCGGAGATCTGGTCCCTCGGCCACCGCAACGTGCAGGGCGCCGCGCTGCACCCGGTGACGCGCCAGCTGTGGGCCAGCGAGCACGGTCCGATGGGAGGTGATGAATTGAACCTGGTGCAGCCCGGCGCCAACCACGGCTGGCCCCTGGTGAGCCGGGGGCTCGGCTACGATGGCCAGCCGGTCCCCGGCTCGGTGGGGTTCGAGGCGCCGGGGATGGTCGCGCCCCACCACTGGTGGGAGCGCTCGCCGGGGCTGAGCGGGATGGCGTTCTACACCGCGACGCTGATTCCGCAATGGCGCGGAAACCTGCTGCTGGGTGCGCTCGCCAGCCGGGAGTTGATCCGGCTCGAGCTCGATGGCGACCGGATCGTTGCGGAAGAACGCCTGCTTGGCGAGCGCGGGGAGCGCATCCGTGACGTGCGCCAAGGGCCCGACGGGGCGGTCTACCTGCTGGTGGATGCACCCGATGGCAAGCTGCTGCGCATCGCGCCGGCCGCTGCCGACCTGGCCCGGTGATGGGGCCGTCCGCCCGCATTGGGCCGGGCGATGAAGTCCACGCTGGTCAGGCACAGCTTCTCGGGCGGGACATGGCGGAACTGCCGGTGCACCCGCAGCGACGCCAGCTCGCGCAGCCGCTCCGGGCGCGGCGTCGAGGTGTCCAGGGTGACGTCAAATCCGAGCCGCGCCGCCGCGTCGGTGAACTCGTAGGCACGCATCCGGTTCTGGTAGAGGAACCGATTGTCCCAGAACCGCCAGCTGCGGTCGGAATACTGCAGGTAGTTCAGTTGCCCGATGCGCGGGTCGGTGTAGGCGTAGTGGTCGCCGCAATTGACCGAGTGGAACATCAGGCCGCCCGGGTGGAGGACGCGCCGGGCCTCGGTGAACATGGCCGTGATCGTCTGTCGCTGGACGTGTTCAAGGACGCTGTTGGAGAACACCACGTCGATGCTCCCGTCCTCCAGCCCGCTGCGGGTGGCGTCGGCCGGCGCGTGGTAGCGCACCACGCCTTCGGTGGCGTCCGCGAGGCTGCCGCCGGCCGACAGCCGCTCCACCAGTGCCGCGTGCCGCCTGCCGACCTGGTCGCGAGGGGTGCCGGATGCCTCCGCCACCAGGTCGAGGTGTTCCCCCATGAGCGTGGCGCAGGCTTCCAGCAGCTGGGGCCGGAAGTGCCGGGTGAGGTCGTAGCTGTCGATGCGCCGGGCACCGGCCAGGTACAGGGCGAGCGGGAACGTCGGATACCAACCGCTGCCGATCTCCATGAAACGGCCATTGTCGATGCGCATCCCGGCATCACGCAGGTGCCCGGCCATCAGGCGCCAGTCGTCCATCTTGGTCGCGAACTCGGCGCGCAGGTCGCCCAGCCCCCCGAAGCGCTTCTGCAGGTGGTAGTGCAGGAACGCGCCACGCGGATGGATCCCGAGCAGCTTCTGAATCGTTCCCTTGATCCGCCAATGCATCCGCTTGCTCCGCTGTGGTGTCAGTCCGGTAACGCGATCGCCGCCGAAGGCTGGCCATGGGCGTCGCGTCCCTCCGGCGGCCGCGTGCCCGCCTCCAGCTGCTGGTGGTGCAGCAGCATCGTCGAAAGGACCCCGACGAAGGCCTGGTTGTCGGCGAAGCCCGAGACGCCGCCGCGCCGGGCCTTGTCGAACAGGCGCGTCACCGCGGTCGGGTCGAAGTATCCGGCGGCGCGGATCCGGTCCGGTCCCATCAGCTCGGCCACGTACTCGAGCGGTACCCCGTTGCGGAAGA
Organism: Pseudomonadota bacterium; assembly: GCA_023388955.1. Lineage (GTDB taxonomy): Bacteria > Pseudomonadota > Gammaproteobacteria > Xanthomonadales > Xanthomonadaceae > Novilysobacter. The sequence continues at coordinate 21,824 of JAEWFH010000160.1, read as the reverse complement.
AGCTCGCGCTGTCCGGGGCGCGGTAGGGCTGCTTGGTCCGGGCCGCGATGTCCCCCGGCAGCAGGTCGGCAAGCGCGCGACGCAGCAGGTGCTTCTCGGTCATCCCGCGGATCTTCCAGTTTGCCGGCAGGCGGCTGGCGAACTCGACGAGGTGGTGGTCCAGGTAGGGATAGCGGCCCTCGACCGAGTTCGCCATCGCCACCCGGTCGCCCTGCGAGGAAAGCAGGTACCCGGCCAGCAAGGTCCTGGCCTCGACATACTGGTCCCGCGCCAGGCCGCTCCAGGACATGATCCCGTCGGGGAGCTGGTCCTCGCACATGGCGAGCGGGTCCCAGTCGCCAAGCTCCGCCTTCAACGCGGGTGACAGCAGCCCCAGTGCACGCCGGCCCGCGGACCAGCGCGGTACGTGGGCGAAGACGGGGCGGTCGATGTGTTCGAGCCCCTGGGAGAAGAACGCGCGCGCGAGCTCGGGGTGCTCCACCGGCGAATGGCGCAGGTAGCCGTACAGGCGTCCCAGCAGGAGCGGACGCAGGCGCGAACCGGGCTGGCTGGCCCAGAAGCGGCGGATCTTGGCTTCCTTGAACAGGTCGTAGCCGCCGAAGACCTCGTCGGCCCCCTCGCCGGTGAGCACCACCTTGAACCCGTGGGCGCGCACGGCGGCCGACAGCAGCATCAGCGGTACCGCGGCGGTGCGCACGACCGGGGCGTCGGCATGCCAGACAAAGCGCGGGAATGCGTCGCCGATATCGGCTGTCGTGCACGACAGGGTGGTGTGCGCGGTCCCGAGGTGCTCGACCATCTGCTGCTGGTGGCGGCTTTCATCGAACTCGCGCTCGTGGAAGGCCACCGAGAAGGTGCGCAGCGGATTCGTCGTGCAGGCCTGGACCAGCGCCGCGATGCCCGCCGAATCCAGTCCGCCGCTCAGGTAGGCCGCCACCGGCACGTCGGCGCGCAGCTGCAGGCGCACCGCTTCCACCAGCCGCTCGCGCAGTTCGGCAGCGGCCTGGGCGATGCTGTCGGGCCGGCGCGATGCACGTGTCTGGTCCGCGGGCGGGAAGCTCCAGTCCCAGTAGCGCCGGGTCGTCCTGGCGCCGTTGCGCTCGATCGCCATGAGGCAGCCCGGCGGGAGGCTTTCCATCCCGGCGAAGACCGTGCGCGGCTCGAGGGTGGACCAGTAGGTCAGGGTCTGCGCCAGCCCCAGCGGGTCCAGCGAACGCAGTTCGGGCAGTACCGCCAGAAGGGCCTTGGGCTCGGAGGCGAACCAGGTGCGGCCCCGTGCGTGGCACAGGTACAGCGGGCGGATCCCGGTGCGGTCGCGTGCCAGGACCAGCCGCTGGCGCCGGCCGTCCCACAGCGCGATCGCGAACTGGCCGTTGAGGTGCTCGACGAAGCTGTCGCCGTAGCGGTCGTAGAGATGCAGGATCACCTCGGTGTCGGAACGGGTGCGGAAGTGGTGGCCGACCGCTTCCAGTTCCCGGCGCAGTTCCAGGTGGTTGAAGATCTCGCCATTGAACGAGACCCAGGCATCCGCGCGCGGGTTGTGCATGGGCTGGTCGCCGGTGACCAGGTCGATCACCGACAGCCGGGCATGCGCGAGGCCGGCGCGTTCGCCGAGATGGAAGCCCACGCCATCGGGCCCACGGTGGGCGAGGGTACCGATCATCCGCTCCAGCAGCGGACGGGCGTCTTCCGGGCGGACGTCGGGGCCGCAGAATCCGGCAATGCCACACACCCTATGGCCCCTCCGTGCGCGACATGCGCTGCTTCGACTGCAGGGGGCGATGCGAATGCCGGGCGGCATGCGAGTGCATCGCCTCGCGGCAGGCGTCGAGCGTTTCCGCGGCAACCCGGCTCCAGTCACGGGAGAAGCGGCGCGAGATCGTGCCTTCGTCCCACTCCCGTGCGAGGGCCTGCGCCAGTCCGCGCCCGAGGGCGGGCGGGTCGCGGGGCGGCACCAGGATGCCGGTGGACGCGTCGATCACCTCGGGGATCCCGCCGACCCGGGTGGCGACCACCGGCCTGCCACAGGCCATGGCTTCCACCAGGACGTTGGGATGGCCTTCGGAGTGGCTGGGGAGGGTGACCACGTCCGAGGCCGCCATCCACTGGGCCACCCGTTCCGGCGGCTGTGGCCCGGCCAGGGTGGACTGCAGGCCGGGGAGGGCGGCCAGGCGGCGACGCAGTGCCTGCTCCATCGGCCCTTCGCCCACCAGCACCAGGTGCAGGCGCGGGATCGACGATGTCAACTGCGTCGTCGCCTCCAGCAGTTCATGCAGTCCCTTGAGCGCGACCAGCCGGCCCACGAACAACACCACCCGCGCGTCGGAAGGGATGCCCAGCGCGGCACGGGCGGCAGCGCGGTCGCAGGCGTGGAAAAGGCGGGCGTCGCAGCCGTTGCCGATGGCGCGGACCCGCCCGGCATCGGCACCGTAGTCACGCACGGCGACCCGTCCGAGGTCCCCGCTCACCACCAACAGCCGTTCGGCCGCCGCCACCACCGGCCGGGTCAACCGCCGGCTGACGGGGTCGCGGACCCGGAGGTCCGAGCCACGTGCGCCAGCCACCATCGGTATCCCGGCGTGGCGTGCCACGAGCATGGCGCCGAAGGCATCGGGATACATCCAGTACGAGAGCACCAGGTCGGGCCGGAACCGCCCGCACGGCTCGCGCAGGGCCCGCGCGCAGCTCCAGCCGTTGAACGGACGGCTTGCGACGGGCAGGGCGGGATAGCCCACGTATTGGACATCGACGCCCAGGTCGGGGCCGTGGGCGCGGGGAGGGCGCGACAGGTAGGTCCGCGGCCGCGCCCAGCGCGGATATACCGCGACCGGGCTGGCGACGCGCACCGTGGCCAAGGGGGCGAGCTCGCGGATGGTCTGGTACAGCGGGCGGCCGCGGTTGGGCTCGCCGGCGATCGGAAACTGCGAAGTCACGATCAGGATGCGCATGTCAGCGCCCCGAGCGGTGCCTCGCGCGTGGCAAGCGCCCGCGCCACCACCACCAGTACGTCCTGGGTCCGCCGGTCCCAGGACTGGTCCGCGACCGCCGCCACGCGGGCCGCGGCCGCCTCCGGCGCCTCTCCCGCGACGGCGTCGTCCAGGGCAGCCAGGAACGCCTCGCGACCGTCGACGATGCGCACCAGGCCCGTGAACTTCTCGATCTCCGGGTTGCGCACGCTCACCACCGGCTTGCCGGTGGCCAGGTACTCGCGCAGCTTCAACGGATTGGCGTTGGCCACCTGCCGGTTGAGGCGGTAGGGGATGATCGCAACGTCGAAGGCCCCCGCCCAGCGCCCGAGGGACGCATAGGGCTGGGCACCCGCCAGGACGACGTTCGGCAACTCCCGCAGTGCGTCCACGTTCGCGGCCGGGTGGCCGACCATCAGGAAGCTCCAGTCCGGGCGCTGGCTGGCCAGCCAGTGCACCAGCGGCAGGTCGATCCACTCGTGGATGGAGCCGAAGTAGCCGATCACCGGCCCTGGCAGCCCACGTGCCTGCGCGGGCACCACCGTCGCGGGGTCGGAGGCCTGGCCGAACACGTCCAGGTCGACGCCGTGCGGGGCGAACACCACGTTGGCATTCAGCGCCCGCTTGACCGGGAGCAACGAGGGCGGGGCCACGAACAGCACGTCGGCCACGCGGCTCAGCTCGCGGTCGCGTCGCGCGATCAGTTCGACGTCGACGCCGGGGTGGGCGGAATAGTCGTCGGTGCAGTAGTAGACGCAAAGCTCCTCGCCCAGGCGACCGGCGAGGAAGCCGGGGTGGGGAAGCAGGAACCAGGAGATGCAGCGCGTCATTCCCACCTGGCGCATTGCACGCCGCACGGCCCAGCGGCTGAAGGCACGATTGAAACGCTCCACGCCGGGTACCCGCCGGAACGGCAGCTGCGGCACGGTGCAATGCCACAGGCCGGGCGCGACCGGGACCGGCCGTCGGGCGGCGGCAAGCAGCTTGCGCAGCGCGCGCCGGAGATCGCGCCCGGAGGCGCCGGGGGCACGCATGCCGGGCGAATCGACGTACAGCACCGGGGCGGTCCGGGCCAGGCGCAGTGCGATGTGATGGCTGCTGGTGCGGTTCTCGGCGTGCCAGTCGTTGCCGAAGTACACGACCGCGCAGCCGCCGAGCGGGTCCTCGTGGTCAGTCATGGCGCCACCACGCGACCAGCCAGACCGTCCCGCCACAGCAGATCCAGTCGCGCTGCAGCCCCGGGATGTCCACCAGGCAGGACTGCAGGCGCCGGCATGCCGGGCTGAAGAAGGTCACCAGGCCACGCCGCCCCAAGTGCTGCATCTGCCCCAGCACCGGCGTCGGATCCGGCAGGCAGTACAGCATCTCGCAGGCGGTGACCAGGTCGAAGGCGTGCCGCCCCGTGCCCCATGGCTGGGTGTGGATGTCGGCGACTTCGAACCGTGCCTCCGGCAGCCGATCGCGTGCCCGGGCCACCGCCTGCGGGCTGACGTCGATGCCGTGGAGCCGGTTGCATGCCTGCGCCAGGTACTGGCTCTGGTGCCCTTCGCCGCACCCGACCTCAAGCAGGGTGTCGACCGGGCCCAGGTGACGCTCGATGAGGCGGTTGGTGGCCTCGAAGCGCGTGCGCTCCAATGTCGAATCCATGTCCCACGGATCCCGGATCCTGTAGGCGAGCTCGTATCCCGCCCGGGCGTCGACGCCCCGCGTCCTGGTCAGCGCGTACTTCATCCACAGGCGCCGTTGCGCCTTCTTCAGCAGGTTCGCGGCGGGCGCGAGCATGGGGTTCCCCGTTTCTGGACGTCGCTGGCGGTCGCGCCGGCTCACCGCCAAGCAACGCGCCATCGGCCTGCGTCCGGCCAGCCATCCAGTCGTTGGGGCTGGCTGGCGTCCGCATACCGGCGCCGGGCGCGTTGTGTGCAGTGTGACGACCAGGGGGTGGAGATGAGCGGGATGACATTGGCGCAGGCCGCTGCGCGGGCGGCCCGCCCCGGGCGCCGGCAGCGGCTGGCGCAACTGTGTGAGCGCAGCGGGGCGCTGTCGGTGCTCGAGCGCTTGCGTCGTGCCCCCGGCGGGGAGCTGAGGATCCTTGCCTACCACCGTGTGCTGGAGGCGCTCCCGTCCGAGGATTTCAGCTTCGACGTGGAGCTCGTCAGTGCCACCGCCGCGTCTTTCCGGCAGCAGGTCGCCTGGCTGGCGCGGAACATGCAGCCGATGCGGCTGGACGAGGTGCTGGCACTCGTGGATGCGGGGCGCCCGCTGCCGCCCCGCGCCGTGGTCATCACCTTCGACGACGGGTATGACGACAACTACCGGGTCGCCTATCCGATCCTGCGCGAGCACCAGGTGCCGGCAGTGTTCTTTGTATCGACGGCGCACGTCGGATCCGGCCTTCCGTTTGTCTATGACTGGCTCGTGCACATGCTGTGCAGCACCCGCGAGGAGGCGCTCGACGTGCCTGAGCTGGACTCGCGCTGGGTCCTGCCGGACGGGATCGACGCCCGCCGCACCCTGGCGGCGGAGGTGCTGGATACGCTCAAACGGCTGGAGGCACGGCAGCAGCTCGCGCTGGTTTCCCGGCTGGAGGCGCAATGGGGGATGCCGCGCGTGCCCCATCCGGATTGCCGGCCGATGGACTGGGCCCAGTTGCGGGAAATGTCGGCCGGCGGGATGGAGGTGGGCTCGCACGGGATGCACCACCTGATGCTGGCCAAGTTGCCGCAGCGGATGCTGGAGGCGGAACTGCACGGCTCGCGGTGCGCGCTGCAACGCAATCTCGGCGTGCCGGCGCAGGCCTTGTCGTATCCGGTTGGCGGTGCCGATTCCTACGACGAGCGGGTCCTCGCCGCGGCCCGCCGGGCGGGCTATCGCATGGCGTGCACCTACCTGTCGGGTAGCGGCCGCGTGGCGGAGGGCCGGATGTTCGAGCTGTGCAGGCTGCCGGTCGAGCGGGGCGTGGACCTGGGGTGGTTCCGCGCGATGTTGTCGTTCCCCCGGGTGTTCGGGTACCGCTCCCCGGTCCGGGTGGGCTGAGCGATGCGTGCTGCGGTCTATGCCTGCATGCTGGCCTTCGTGTTCCTGGTGCTGGTGCGGCCCCAGGATTACCCGTCCCTTGCCGATGCGCTGGCGTTGCCACTGCTGCCGGCCTGCCTGCTCGCAGGGGCCATGTTCTGGCTGCTGTCGGCGGGCAAGGAATTCGACCAGCCGCAATACCCGCTGGTGCTGATGTTCCTGGCCGCGCTGATGCTGTCCTGGGTCGCCAACGGCTGGGGCGGTGGCGTGCGCATGGTGCTGGAGCGTTTCGGCCCGGTGGTGCTGGCGTTCCTGTTGATGGCCCAGGCCCTCAACACGCGCGGTCGGCTGGTGGGGATGATGGCGATGTTCGTGCTGTGTGGCGGGCTGTTGGCCCTGCATGGAATCGATCAGGTGCGCACCGGCGTGGGCTGGACCGGCACCGGGCTCTCCCAGGGCACCCGGATCCAGTACGTGGGCATCTTCAACGACCCCAACGACCTGGGGATGCTGTTCATCGTCTGCCTGCCGATGGCGATGTACCTGCGGGGGCGCGAGGGGGCCTCGGCGCTGGGCAGGCTGCTGTGGCTGGGCATTGCCGCGATGCTGGTGTACGGCATCTACCTGACCAACTCGCGCGGCACGCTGCTGGCGCTGCTCGCGCTGTTCGGTGTCCACGTATGGCACCGGCGCGGCCTGGTCACCGCAGCCGTGCTGGGGGCCGGTTGCCTGGCGGTGCTGATGATGATCCCGTCGCGGCTGCAGGAAATGGAAGTGTCCGAGGCATCGGCGATGGGCCGGGTGGATGCCTGGTACCACGGGATCCAGATGTTCCTGGCCCACCCGGTACTGGGCATCGGACCGGGGGCCTATTCGGACAACTTCGCGCTCACGGCGCACAACTCGTTCATCCTGGTGCTGGCCGAGGCCGGGATCATCGGCTTCACTATCTGGCTGGCTTTCGTCGGCTACACGGGACGGATGTTGCTGGAGGCGCTGCGCAGTGGGGGCTGCCCGGCGCAGGGGGGCGACCAGGACGGGGAGTCCGGCGGTGACGCCGGCTTTGACGAGGCGCTGGCCGAAGCCGAAAGGACCGACGACCTCGCGATCGCCAAGGCACTCGCACTGTCGTTCTGCGGATTGCTGGTGACCGCGTTCTTCCTGAGCCGGAGCTACGTGATCCTGCCGTACCTGTTGATCGCGCTGGTCACCGCGCATTACGCCGGCATGCGCACGCGCTACCCGGACATGACCCGGTACCAGCTGCACAATGACGTCCTGCGCTGGCCATTGTGGTCGCTGCTGGCGGTGTTCGGGCTGTACCTGGCCGTCAAGACGCTGCTGGCGATCGCATGAGCCTGCGCACCCGCACCCTGCGCAATGCCCTGTTCTCCTCGGTGGGGATCTACACCGAGTACGCGCTGGGCATGCTCACCTCGATCATCATCGCCCGTCACCTGGGACCGGAGGGCTACGGCACCTACAGCGTCGTGGTGTGGATGGTGGCCCTGGGCATCGCCACCACCAACTCGGGCACCGCCAGCGCTGCGATCAAGTTCGTCGCCGAGCTGCGCGGTCGCGGCGACACTACTTCGCTGGCACCGCTGCTGGCCTGCCTGCGCCGGGCCCAGCGGGTGTTCCTGCTGGTGGTGCTGCTGGCCGGTGCGGGCGTGCTGCTGGGGGCCGGCGGGCGCATTGCGCCGGGGCTGCACCATGGCGGCCTGCTGGCCTTCCTGTGGTTCGCGGTGGCGCTGCGGTCCTCGTACATGTTCAACGTCGGGGTCGCCAAGGGGTTCGAGGACTTCCGGGCGATCGCGGTGATCGCGGTGATCGCCGCGCCGGTCAACCTGGCCCTGGTGGTGCTGGCCTGGTGGCTGGAGGCGGGGATCGAATGGCTGCTGGCAGTGTTTGCCGCAAGCAGCGTGGTGTTCTACCTGGTCTCGCACCGCCAGGTCCGCCGGCTGGTGCCGCCTGCACCGGCTGGCGCGGCGCTGGCTCCGCCGCTGGTCGCCCGGATCCACCGCCACATGTGGCTCACGGCGATGACGGTGACGGTGGGCTTCGTGGCCGCCAGTGAGGTCGAGGTGCTGTTCCTGCAGCTGTATGCGGGGGCGTCGGCAGCGGGGCAGTTCAAGGTCGCCTACCAGCTGGCGGTTGGTGCGATATCGCTGGTGCCCGGTGTGTTCGGGGCGCTGCTGCTGCCGATGATGGCCAACGCCCTGGGGCAGGGTGCGCACGTGGCGGGGCAGCGGTTCGTCGCCTCGACCAGCTACCTGGTGCTGCTGGCGGCGCCGCTGGTGGCGTTCGGCATCGCGTTCTCCGGGGTGCTCATCCACCTGTTGTATGGCCACGCCTACGAGGCCTCGGTGCTGGTGCTCACCTGGTGTCTGGTCGGGGCGGCGGTGACGATGGTGACCCAGGGTGGCTCGGCACTGCTGATCAGCGCCGATCGCCAAGGCAGCGTGCTGCTGCTGGTGCTGGGCTGTGGCGCGGTGAAGGTGGGCCTGGATTTCCTGCTGGTGTTCCGCTGGGGCCTGGTCGGCGCGGTTGCTGCCTACGTGACGGTCGCGGCGGTGGGCGCGGTGGCGATCATGGCGTTGGCGATCCGCGTGACCGGCACGGCGCCGGACTGGTCGCGGATCGCCAGGGTCGTGCTGGCCGGTGCGGGCGCGGCCCTGCTCGCGTTTCCGTTGCGTGAGCTGGAGCCGCCGCTGCTGGCACTGGGTCTGGGCGGGGTGGCGATGGCGCTGGGCTATGGGGTCCTGAGTGTTGCACTGGGCTGCTGGACCCGGGCCGACATCAGCCAGCTGCAGCAACTGCACGAACGCTATGCGGCGAGCCGGCCGCGGCTCGGTGCACGGGTCCTGCAATGGGCGCACCGGCACGCCCCCGGGGAGGTGGGCTGATGGGCCTCCACTACGAAAGACTGTTCCGGAACGTGCTGTTCCCGATGTACGAGGCCGGGGTCGCGCGTCGCCACACACTGCGCTACCTGCGCCAGTTCGAGGCGAGCCAGTGGCTTGCCCCCGAGCAGCTGATGGCCTTGCAGTGGACGCGCCTGAAGCGCCTGATCGAGCATTGCTGGGAGGAGGTGCCGTTCTACCGCGAGCGCTGGACCCGGGTGGGGGCGACCCCGGGCGACATCCGCACCCTGGAGGACTACGCGCGCCTGCCGGTGCTGACCAAGCGCGATGTGCGCGAGAACCTGGACCGTATCCACGCCCGCTCGCTGCGCCACTCGCTGCTGTACAAGGCGACCGGGGGATCCACCGGTGAGCCGTTGCGGTTCGGCTATACCCGCGAGAGCTATGAACGCCGGATCGCAGTCATGTGGCGCGGCTATGGCTGGGCCGGCGCGGCACCGGGGCGCCGGACCCTGCTGCTGTGGGCGGGCACCATGGGCACGCCCCCCTTCCACGAGCGCTGGAAGGACCACGTCTACCACGCCGCGTTCCAGCGCCGGATGCTGGACAGCTTTGCCATGCGCGAAGACAACCTGCACGAGTACGCGGACGCGGTGGCGGCCTACCGCCCGAGGGTGATCGTGGGCTACGTCGGACCGCTGGTCCGGTTGGCGCAATGGATGGTCGACAACGGCCGGGTAGTGCACGGGGTGCACTCGGTGCTGGGCGCCGCCGAGGCGTTGCACGAGTTCCACCGGCCGGTGATCGAGGCCGCTTTTCCGGATGCGAAGTCCTACAACACCTACGGCTGCCGGGAGGTCATGTTGATTGCCAGCGAATGCGAACACCGCGAAGGACTGCACGTCAACGCCGATCACCTGGTGGTGGAGATGCTGCCCGGCAATGGCGGCCATCCCCCCGGCACCGGCGAGCTGGTGGTCACCGACCTGGGCAACTACGGCATGCCGCTGCTGCGCTACGTCAATGGCGACGTGGTGAGTGCGGGACCGCAGGCGCCCTGTGCCTGTGGGCGGGGCCTGCCGCGCCTGGCCCGGGTCGAGGGGCGGCGCCTGGATGCGATCCGCTCGCTGGACGGGCGCGTGCTGCCGGGGGAGTTCTTCCCGCACCTGCTCAAGGACGTGCCCGGCGTACTGCGGTTCCAGGTGCTGCAGGTGCGGCGGGACCGGCTGCAGATCAAGCTCGTGCCCGGACCGGAGTTCGGGGATGGGCAGGAGCGCCATGTCCTCCGTGAGGTGGCCCGGGCGCTGGGTCCCGACATGCACATCGAACTTGCCCGTGTGGATTCGATCCCCCTGACCCGGACCGGGAAGTTCCGGGTCACCGTTTCCCAGATCGACCGCGGGGACGACGCGTGAACGTCACCCACGTGGTGGAGAACCTGGAGCGGGGTGGGCTCGAACGGGTGGTGATCGATCTGGTGCTGGCGCAGCGTGAGGCCGGGATTCAATGCTGCGTGGTGTGCCTGTTCCAGCCCGGGACGCTGGCCGCGGAACTCACCAGCCAGGGCGTCGAGGTGGTGCCCTGCGGCAAACGCCGCGGTGCGGACGTGCGGGCATTGCTGCGGGTCCGGGCGGCGTTGCGGCGACAGCCGCCGGACGTCCTGCATACCCATAACGTCACCGCGCACTACTACGCGGTGGCCGCGGCGCTGGGGCTTGGCTTCCGCCAGGTCGTCAATACCCGCCACGGCATGGGCGGCTTCGACCCGGCGACACGCGGGGAACGCCTGTACCGCTGCACGATGCGGGCCACCCATTCCGTGGTTGCCGTATCCAGCGCCCTGCAAGGGGTGTTCGAGCGTGGCGGAGTGCGGCCGCGGTCGGCGCTTCTTGCGATCCCCAATGGCCTGCAGGTGGAGCGGTTCCAGCCCGGCGATGCGGATTCGCGCGCGCAGCTCGCTGCCGAGCTGGGAGTGGAGCCGGGTACCCGGCTGCTCGGCACCGTCGGTCGCCTGCACCCGGTCAAGAACCAGGCGTCCCTGGTACGTGCCTTTGCCCGGCTTCCCCCTGGCGCGGGGCCGTCGGCGCTGGTGATGGTGGGTGACGGGCCGATGCGCGACGAGCTGGCCGCGGTGGCCCGGCATGAGGGGGTCGCCGGGCGCGTGCATTTCCTGGGGGACCGCGATGACGTGGGGCGCCTGTTGCGGGGGCTGGACCTGTTTGTTCTGCCTTCCTTGACCGAGGGCTATTCGATCGCACTGCTGGAGGCATGCGCGACCGGCCTGCCGATCGTCGCCACGCAGGTGGGGGGCAATGCGGAGATCGTGCATCACGGGATCAATGGGTTGCTGGTGCCGTCGGGAGACGTCGATGCACTCGCATCGGCGCTGTCGGGCCTGCTCGCCGATGACCGCTCGCGCCGCGCGCTGGGCGATGCGGGGCGGCAGTGGATCCTGGACCACGGTTCGATGTCCGCCATGGCCCGACGCTACGCGCAGGTCTACGGCGGATAGCGCGGCCTGGGGCTGGCCCCTGGATCCGGGTTTGGCCGTTTGTCCGGGCGACGCATGCAAGGGGAAGGGCGTGATCACGAATGGTTGGGTATGGGGTCCGGTGTTGCTGTTGGCAGTGGCGACCGGCCTCGTCGCGGCCGTGGCGTGGCGGGCGGTGCGGGTGCGCAACATGCACCTGTGGCTGGGCAGCCATCTGCGCAGGCGGGTTCCGGCGCCGGGCGACGGTCCGGTGCACGTGATGTTCTGCTTCGTAGACCATTTCGAGCCGATGTGGAAACAGGCCGACCTGCCCACGCAGCGCGCCCGCGTGGACCGCTGGTGCCACGACTACCGTGCCCTCGCATCGCGACACAGGGATGCCGACGGACGCCCCCCGCAGCACAGCTTCTTCTATCCCGGGGAGGAGTACGCGCCGGAGCACCTGGAGAAGCTGGCCGCGTTGTGCGCGGACGGGTTGGGGGAGATCGAGATCCACCTGCACCACGACAACGACACCGAGGCGAACTTCCGCGAATCGATCCGGCAGTTCTGCGCGGTGCTGCATGAGCGCCACGGGGCGCTGTCCCGGCACCCGGAAACCGGGCAACTGGGTTTCGGCTTCATCCACGGCAACTGGAGCCTGGACAACTCGCGCGCCGACGGGCGCTGGTGCGGGATCAACAACGAACTGGAGATCCTCGGGCAGCTGGGCTGCTACGCCGACTTCACCCTGCCGTCCGCGCCCAGCGAGACCCAGACCCGCACGATCAATTCGATCTACTACGCCACCGACGACCCGTCGCGCCCCAGGTCGCACGACACCGGCACCGCGGTCCGCGTGGGGGGCAGGGCCAGTGGCGACCTGATGATCGTGCAGGGCCCGCTGGGCCTGAACTGGGCGGAGCGCAGGCATGGCCTTGTCCCGCGCATCGAGAACGCCGACGTGCGTGCGAGCTGCCCGCCAACGCCGGCCCGGGTCGACGCCTGGGTCCGCACGGCGGTGCACGTAGAGGGCCGGCGCAACTGGGTCTTCGTCAAGGTGCACACCCACGGCACCCAGGAGCCGGACATGGACACCCTGCTGGGGCCGTCCATGGATGCCATGCACCGGCACCTGGAGGAGCATTACAACGACGGCAGCACCCACGTGCTGCACTACGTCACCGCGCGCGAGCTGTTCAACATCGTCAAGGCGGCGGAAGCGGGGCTGGAAGGCGATCCCGGCCAGTACCGCGACTTCATCCTTCCCGCGCCGCGCGCGTCGTGGGCGGGCGGCCGTCTGCGCCGGGCGGACGCGGCATGACTGCACACGGGACCGCCACGCGCGACCGGGTCAGCGTGGTCATGCCGGCCTTCAATGCAGCCGCGACCCTGGGCCGGGCGATGCGCTCGGTGCTCGCACAGACCCATCGCGAACTGGAGCTGATCGTGGTGGACGATGCGTCCACCGACGCCACCGCCCGCGTCATCGCGGAGGTTGCGGCCGGCGATCGCCGTGTGGTTGCCCTGCGCCAGGAACGGAACGCGGGTGTCGCGGCGGCGCGCAATGCCGGCCTGGCCGCCGCCAGCGGCGCCTACGTGGCGTTCCTGGACAGCGACGATTGGTGGCACCCCATGAAGCTGCAGGTACAGCTGGCCTGGATGCGCAACTCGGGGTCGCGCGCCAGCTACACCAGCTATTCCCGCGTCGACGAGGACGGGCGGCAATTGTCGGTGGTGCAGCCTCCGCCCGAGGTCGGCCATGCCGACATGCTCCGCAGCAACCGGATCGGGAACCTCACCGGCCTCTACGACCGGCGCCTGGGCGACCCGGTGTTCCAGCGCGTGGGACACGAGGACTACGTGTTCTGGCTGCAGGTGGTGCGTGCGGCCGGCCGGGCGACGCTGGCCGCGCATTCCGAACCGCTCGCCTACTACCAGGTGCGCCGCGGGTCACTGTCGGCCGACAAGTGGCGGGCCGCGCGCTGGCAATGGCGCATCTACCGTGACAACGAGGGCCTCGGCTGGCTGCCGGCCTCGTGGTATTTCCTCAACTACGCGGCGCTCGCGCTGGCCAAGCGCCATGCCGGCGCCGGCCGGTCGGCCGGTCAGTAGCTGGAGTAGACGATCGCAAGGTAGACCGTGTTGCGGTCCACCATCCGGTCCGACGGTTCGGTGTCATGCCGGTAGAACGTCCAGTCCAGCCGACCCTGCCAATGCCGGGTCCAGTTCTTCCGCAGCGACAGGCCTGCATGCAGCATCCGCACCTCCCGGTAGAAGCGCCGGTACTCCACGTGTTCCCACTCCGTCCAGGCGGACAGCGACAGCGTGCGTGAAAGGCGCCGGGACAGCCCCAGGCGGATGCCACGGCCGTCCTGGTCGAACTCGCCGTCCTCGATGTAGCGGGCACGGTAGTGGAAAGGCTCGGCGGTCACGGTGTTGTGGACCCCGTTGTAGGTGTACTCCAGTGCGATCCGGTCCTCGCGGTACTGCGAGCCGCGGATGACCATGCTGCCAATCGGCACCCGCCCTGGCGGCGCGCCACCCGGGGTGCGGGCGTCCAGGCGCTGGGTGGCGGCATCGGAATACTGGCGCCAGGCCCGCAGCGCAAAGTGGCTGCGGTCGTTGGGCCGGTAGGTCGCCTCGGTCCGCAGCAGCGGGCCGGAGCGGTCGCGGCCATCGTCGTAGGTGAGCCAGGAATAGCCCGCATCGACCACCAGGCCGATCCTGCCGCGGTGCCGTGCATAGGTGAGGTAGGCGTCGCCGCGGTCATAGTCCTGCAGCCAGTCCCCGTCGAACCGCACCTGCTGGCGCTGGGCCGTCAGGGAGGCCTGGCTGGTTGCGTTGAGGTCCCGGCTGACCGTTGCGGCCACATGCACGCGGTCCGAGTTGAACTCATCGGTCTCGTCGGCATCGCTGCGGATATGGCGCAGGTCCACCGTGCCGTAGAATTCGCGTCCCCGGCCGAACAGGAGCGAGGGCCCAGCGGACAGGATATTGACCTGCTGCCGGTTGCCAGGCGCGTCGGGCACGAAGGCGTCGATCGGCTGCACCGACAGGTCGTCGTCCACGTTGAAGGTCAGGCGGTTGGGGATCAGCGTCCACTGGGCGCGGGCATCCAGGGTGCCCTCGGTGCGGTCGGCGAATATCTCCGGGTAGCCGTAGTGCTCCACCCGGCCGGTGACCTCCGCCAGCATCCGGGAACCCTCCTCGGAAACAGTGAAGCCGAGTCCGGCGCGGAAGAGGTTCTGGCGTACTTCGCGGGTGTCGTCCAGGGCGACGTTGTCGTTGTGTTCGACACCGGCATCGATGGTGTAGTCGATGCGGACGGCATGGCAGGGGCTTGCGGCGGCCACGGCCGCGATCGCAAGCGCGATCGCCAGCGGGCGGCGACCCTTACAGGTGCCATGCTGGCCCGTCATCGCTTCAGCGGCCTTGATTGAAGACGACGCCAGCGAGCTTGCCGGGCGTGAACGCGCTGGCCGCCTTTTCGATCGCTTCCATCGTGGTGCGGCCGTGTCCCGCAACCAGCACGACGAAGTCCACCAGTTCGGAGAGGATCCTGGCGTCGGGGGAGCCAAGTACCGCGGGGCTGTCCAGCACCAGGTGCCGGCAAGGGTCGGAGCCGCGCAGCGTGTCCACGAGCAGGTGCATGCGCGGCGAGCTGAAACCTTCGCCAACGATCTCTTTCGTCCGTCCGGCAGGTACCAGGCCGACCCGCTCCAGGCCGGTTTCATAGACGACCGAAGCCGGATCAAGGGTGGGGTCGTCGAGGTAGTCCATCACGCCACCTCTGGGGATATCCACACCGAGGGCGGAATGCTGGGAAGGGCGTCGCCCATCGCAGTCGACCAGGATGGCAGAACGGTTGTCGTCGAACGCGAACGCGGCGGTGAGGTTGCGGGCCACGAAGCTGCCGCCGCAGCGGCCGGTCACCGGCGCGACCATGGTGACGAAACTGCGGCTCCCCGCCAGTCCCAGCAACCGGGTGCGCAGCTCGCGGAAGGCATCGGCGTGAGGACGGACCGAGTCATGGCGATGGATCAGCCGGCGTTGCTCGAGTTCCCGTCGCGACATTGGCGCCGGGGTGGACTGGGTACCGGGCATCGTGAAGTCCGCTGCCACAGTGCTGTCGCGGGCGTGGGCGGGAAGCAGGGATACGGGTTCGGCGACGTGGGCCTGGTTCATTGTGGAACTCACGCAAGGGACAGTTGCTTGAACCCGTAGGACAGCCCGTACAGGACCACCACCGAGCCCACGAGGGAGAGGCTGAACGCGGTTGCCAGGGTGCTGCGACGGCGCTCCCGGCTGCTGCGGTACGGCGGGATGACCGCCAGCAACGGCAGGCCGGGGTGCTGCTCGATCTGCCGGGCGGATCGCACGCGCTGGTCGAAATGCGTCCACAGGAACAGCAGGCCCATCGGAAGGACCACCGCCATCAGCAGGCCCCCGGCGGCGATGTGCAGGAAGCGTACGCCGACGGGCCGCAGCGGCATCATCGCCGGGTCCTGTACGCGCAGGGTCAGGCCGCGGTTTTCCTGGTCCAGGTGCATCGACACGCGCGCGTTCTCGCGCCGGCGCAAGAGGTCCTGGTAGAGGTCGCGGTGGACCTCGTAATCGCGGGTCAGTTCCGCCAGGGCGCCTTCCGAGGCGGCCACGCGCTGGCTGCGTCCCAGCTCCTGGCTGAGCAGCGATTGCGCCGCCCGGAGCCGGGCCGCCGCCGCCGCCGCCTCCCGCCGTGCCAGACTCAGGTCCGCGCGCAGCTGCTGGTACTGCGGGTTCAGCTGGGTGTCCCCGAAGCCACCTCCGGCAACGGTGCCCGCGGCCGGACCGCGCTCCGCCCGTTCCATGCCGGCGCGGGTGTCGGCCATCTGATGGCGCACCCGCACCACGTCCGGGTGCTGCTCGGTGTAGCGCATCAGCAGGCTGTCGAGTTGCGACTGCAACTCCACCAGCTGTGCCTGGTACAGGTTGGTACGGGTCTGGACGGACGTGATCGCCGACTCGCCGGACAGTTGCCGTTCCAGGGACGCGGCCCGGGACTGGTATTCCAGCAGCGACATCCGGGTCTGCTCCACCTGCCCGCGCAATGCATTGATGCGGGCGCTTACGTCGGCGGCGCTGCCGGGCTGGGCGTCGAGGTTGCGGGTGCGGTAGTCCTGCAGCTTGTCTTCGGCCTCGGTCAGTTTGCGGTGGTACTCGCGTACGCGCTTGTCGATGAACTCGAACGCATCCCGGCTTTCCCGCTCCTTCGTGGCCAGGCTTTCGGCGATGAACATCGCGCCCATGTGCTCGGTGACGGCGAAGGTCCGCTCCGGGTCCGAGTCGCGGTACGTGATCTGCACCAGGTCCTGGCGCGGGCTCGTGATCTGGGTACGCTCCTGGATCTGCTCGATCAGCCGGTCGCGCTCCACGGGGCCGGGCTCGTCCTCCAGCCAGCCTCCGGCAGCCAGGACCGAGTCCATCACCTTCCTGCTGAAGACCACCTGCCGCGCCATGCCGGCGCGATCGGTGACGCCCGTGGCGACCGCGCGTCCTTCCAGCAGCGGCTGGATGATGTCGCTTTCCTGGGCAAGGATCGTGGTCGTGCTGGCATAGGTCCTGGGCAGCAGGAACCAGCCCGCCAGGAGCGTGGCCAACGCGATTGCGGTGAACCCGGCTGCCAGCAGGAGGTGGTGGCGCCGTGCCTCGCCAAGCAGCATCAGCAGGATTTCCTGGGGCTGCAGCGACTCGTTGCCGCCCTGGCCGGTGCTGCGCCTGCGGGGGGGAGGGGAGAGGGCCATCAGAACAGTCGCTCCGGCACGGTGATGACGTCACCCGGGGCGACGGCGAAATTGGTGGCGAGTTCGCCGCGCCCGAGGATCCGGTCGAGCCTGATCGCGTAGCTGCGTTCGCCGCCCTCCTGGCGCCGGTGCAGGTGGGTGCGGTCCGCGGCGGCGAACTCGGTCACCCCGCCGGCCTCGAGCACCGCGTCGAGCACCGTCATTCCCTGACGGTAGGGGATCGATACCGGGCGCTCGACGGCGCCGGCGACCCGCACCCGCGACAGGTACTCGTGGCTGCGCAGCTCGGTCAGGATCACCGTGACCTGGGGATCGCGGACATAGGCGGAAAGCCGCTCCCGCACCACCTCGGCAACCTCGGCCGGGGTGGCGCCGCCTGCTTCCACGTCGCCGACCAGCGGGACCGTGATCATGCCGTCGGGGCGGACCGGCACGGTGATGTCGAGGTCCGGGTTGCGCCACACCGAGACGCGGACGATGTCATCGACGCCGATCCGGTAGGCGTCGACGACCCCGGATGCGCGCTCGGGCGGAAGCTGCGGCGGAGTCCCCGTCGACGCACAGGCGGCGAGCATGATGGACAACATGAAAGCCGTCAGGCGTCGGATGCACTGCATGTTCTGTTTCCCCTGTCTGGGCCTGTCAACGCCGCCGGGAGCGGATGCCGGCCAGCGGTGCCAGGTCGTGGTTCCCCTCACGCCCTGTTGAACGCGGCACGGCGCCACACGCGGTCACCGCCGTGCCGTTGCCGGTCCGGCCCCGATTTGGCGTTGCTGGGCTGTAACCGGCACAGGGGAGGGACACGGCATGCGCATCCTGGTCTTCGGAGGGGCCGGCTACATCGGCAGCCACGCCTGCATCGTGCTTGCCGGGCGTGGCCACGAGGTGCTGGTGGCCGACAGCTTCGTCAACAGCTCGCCGCGCGCCGTGGAGCGCGTGCGCCTGCTGGCGGCGGGCGGGATCGACTGGTTGCGCCTGGACCTGCGCAACCGTGCCGGCGTGGAGCGGGTACTGCGCGGGAGGGGGATCGAGGCGGTCGTCCACTTCGCCGGCCTGAAGGCGGTGGGCGATTCCTGCGTGCGGCCACTGGACTACTTCGACAACAACATCGCCGGGACCCTGTGCCTGCTGCAGGCGATGCAGGCGACCGGGGTGCGGCGGCTGGTGTTCAGCTCCTCGGCCACCGTCTACGGCGATCCCGAGCGCGTGCCGGTGGCGGAGGACGCGCGCCTGCAGGTCACCAACCCGTACGGGCGCACCAAGCTGGTCATGGAACAGCTGATCGGTGACCTGTGCGCTGCCGACAGCCGCTTCCAGGCCGCCAACCTGCGCTATTTCAACCCGGTCGGCGCGCATCCGTCCGGCCTGATCGGCGAAGACCCGGAAGGCCCGCCGGGCAACCTGCTGCCCTGCGTGTGCCAGGTGGCGGTCGGCCGGCTCCCGCGCTTGCGGGTGTTCGGTGGCGACTACCCCACCGTCGACGGCACCGGCGTGCGCGACTACATCCACGTCATGGACCTGGCGCGGGCACATGCCGATGCACTGGAGTACCTGGGCGGGGGCGGTGCCGGTTTCACCGTCAACCTGGGCACCGGCCGCGGCATCAGCGTGTTGCAGATGCTGCGTGCCTTCGAGGCCGCCAGCGGCCGGCCGGTCCCCTACGAGGTCGTCGCCCGCCGGCCGGGCGACGTCGCCGAGGTCTATGCCGATCCGTCGCTGGCCACGCGCCTGCTGGGGTGGCGCGCGCGACTGGGCCTGGATGCGATGTGCGCCGACGCGTGGCGCTGGCAGTCACTCAACCCGCAGGGCTACGGGGCGCCGGTCGTGCCCGCCAGCGCCGACCGGCAGCTGCAGCGCCCGCATCAGGGACGGGCGGCGCCGAAGTGGTCCAGCACCACCACGTTGCCGCGGCCGGGCCGGTAGCCGCCCAGCAACGCGCGGTGCACGTAGTCGGAGGCATCGACGCAGGCCTGTCGCATCGGCTTGCCCAGCGCCAGGTTGGCGGCCACCGCGGAGGCGAGCGTGCAGCCGGTTCCGTGCGATTCCAGGTCCAGCCGCGGGTGGGTGATGACATGGTTGCCGGAGGCGTCGGCGAACAGGTCCGGGACTTCGTCGCCGCCGTCTTCCAGGTGGCCGCCCTTGAGCAGCACGGTGGCCACGCCGGCCGCGCGCAGCTCCGCCGCAGCGGCGCGCATCGCGGCCAGGTCGGGGACGGGGTGGCCCAGCAGCAGTTCGGCTTCCGGGAGGTTGGGGGTGATCAGGTCCGAGCGCGGCATCAGCCGCTCGCGCATGGCGTCGAGCGCATCGGCCTCGAGCAGGCGTGCGCCGGAGGTAGCGATCATCACCGGGTCCACGACCACGGTGGCCGGCCGGTGGTGGTCCAGCGCGTCGGCGACCGCGTGGATCACCGTGGCGTTGGCCAGCATCCCCAGCTTCACCGCGACCACCCGGAAGTCGTCGAAACAGGCGTCGATCTGCGCGCGCAGGAAGCCGGGGTCCGGCACCTGCACCGCGGTCACCCCGCGGGTGTGCTGCGCGGTGAGCGCGGCGATCGCGCTGAGACCGTGCACGCCATGGGCCGCGAAGGCCTTCAGGTCGGCCTGGATGCCGGCGCCGCCGCCGGAATCGGAGCCGGCGATGGTCAGGGCGCAGGGGGGGCGGGTGTCGTGTTTTTCCATCCCGCCATTGTCTCCGATCCATGGGGCGCAGGCCTACAATGGCGACATGATCGCCCTCCGTGAGGCCTGGCGCGCAGGCCTGTTCAAACGCGAACACTGGGCCCCGAACGTCGCCGCCGGCCTCATCGTCGGTGTCGTCGCGCTGCCGCTTGCGATGGCCTTCGCGATCGCCTCCGGGGTCAAGCCCGAGCAGGGCCTGTACACGGCGATCATCGCCGGCGCCACGGTGGCGGTCTTCGGTGGCACCCGGATCCAGATCGCCGGGCCGACCGGCGCGTTCATCGTCATCCTCGCCGGGGTGGTCGCGCAGTTCGGGGTGGAGGGGCTGCTGCTGGCCACCCTGATGGCGGGGGTGATGCTGGTGCTGATGGGGCTGGCACGCTTCGGCGCGGTGATCCGCTACATTCCCGACCCGGTCATCGTCGGCTTCACCGCCGGCATTGCGGTGATCATCTGGGTCGGCCAGTGGCAGTATTTCTTCGGTTTGCCGGAGGTGAGTGGCGAGCGCTTCTACCAGACGGCCTGGAACCTGCTGCAGGCACTGCCCGGCCTGCACGTGGCGACCACGCTGGTAGGGCTTGGCAGCCTGGCGCTGGTGATCCTGGGGCCGCGCATCCCCGGGCTGGGCAAGGTGCCGGGGCCGTTGCTGGCGATGGTGCTGGCGACGGTGTTCAACGCCATTTTCCCGCTGCCTGGCGTGGCCACGATCGAGTCCACCTTCGGCGCGATCCCGCGTGAGCTGCCGTCGCTGGCCTGGCCGGAGATGAGCTTCGACAAGGTGGTGATGCTGCTGCCGGCGGCCTTCACCATCGCCATGCTGGGCGCGATCGAGTCGCTGCTGTCGGCGGTGATCGCCGACGGCATGGCCGGTACCCGGCATGACTCCAACCAGGAGCTGGTGGGGCAGGGCATTGCCAACATCCTCTCGCCGCTGTTCGGCGGCATCGCCGCCACCGGGGCATTGGCCCGCACCGCGACCAACTTCCGCAACGGCGCCACCGGGCCGCTGGCCGGCATCGTGCACTCGGTGTTCCTGGTGCTGGTGCTGGTGGTGCTGGCGCCGCTGGCCGGGCGGGTGCCGCTGGCCGCGCTGGCGGCGATCCTGTTCGTGGTGGCCTGGAACATGAGCGAGGCGCGGCGCTTCCTGCGCATGGCCCGCCGGGCGCCGCGGCCGGACATGGCGATCCTGCTGATCACCTTCGCCCTGACCATCGTCACCGACCTGGTGGTGGCGGTGAACATCGGCGTGATCCTGGCGATGATGCAGTTCATGCGCCGGATGAGCGCCTCGGTCGCGGTGGTCGAGCAGACGCCGTCCAGCCTGCGGCAGGAGCTGGCGGAGGCGGGCCTGGAGTCGCTGCCGGACGACGTGCTGGTGTATTCGATCGACGGTCCGTTCTTCTTCGGTTCGGTCGATTCGCTGGAGCGCGCGCTGTCGTGGTCGCGCGAGCCGCCGCGCTGGATCGTGCTGCGGCTGGAGCGCGTGCCCTTCATCGACGCCACTGGCCTCAAGCGCCTGGAATCCACGATCGCGCACCTGCGGAAGCAGGGAGTCCGGGTGCTGCCCAGCGGCGCCAACATGGCGGTGTTGCGCAAGCTGGCGCGCGCCGACATCGTGGGAAGCGATGTTCCCGGCAGCTACTTCGCCGACCTTTCTGGCGCGCTGAAGTACGTCGGCGCCCAGCGCGCCGCTCCCCCGTAGGAGCCGCTACAGCGGCGACCTGTTCGTGCCCGGCTGCCTGGTGGAGGCGCGTGGGACGTGGCCCGAAGGCGCGAGGATCTCGCCTGGAGGCGCGCGGGACGGCGGGTTGGTGGGTACGGAGTGGGCTGTCCCGCTGCGCGGGCCTTTATGCCCACTCCGTACCCACCAACCCGCCTCGCAGCGCCTCCCCGCGGCCCGCCGGAAAAAAGCGAAAAGCGCGACGCTTTGCTCGTGCTCGTGCTCGTGCTCGTGCTCGTGCCTTTGCTTTTGCTTTTGCTTTTGCTCTTCCCTCACCTCACCACAGCGTTGGCGTCGGAGGGTGTGTGGGGTACGCAGCCGGCATAAAGGC
>JAEWFH010000105.1 GCA_023388955.1 Pseudomonadota bacterium | reverse complement strand
CCCACGACGAGGCGCTCTTCGGCGGTCGCGTAGCCGACCACGGCGAACGGGCAGCGCTCGCGCTCGCAGATCTTCGCGAACTGCTCCACCCGCTCGGGCGGCAGGCCGATGACGTAGCGCTCCTGGGATTCGTTGCACCACAGCTGCATCGGCGACAGCGAGGCGTCGTCGCTGGGGACCTGGTCCAGGTCGATCACGCCGCCCAGGCCGGAGTCGTGCAGCAGTTCGGGGATGGCGTTGGACAGCCCGCCTGCGCCGACGTCGTGGATGCTGGCGACCGGGTTGTCGGCGCCCAGGGCCACGCAGGCGTCGATGACCTCCTGACAGCGGCGCTCCATCTCCGGGTTGTCGCGCTGGACGCTGGCGAAGTCGAGCGACTCGTCGCTGTCGCCCGAGGCCACCGAACTGGCCGCGCCGCCACCCAGGCCGATCAGCATCGACGGGCCGCCCAGCACCACCACCGCGTAGCCGGGGCGCAGGCCGAGCTTCTCGACCTGGTTGCGGTCGATCGCGCCGAGGCCGCCGGCGAGCATGATCGGCTTGTCGTAGGCGCGGGTGACCGGGGTGCCGTCGGAGGCGGTGCCGGCCAGCTCGAAGCTGCGGAAATAGCCGGTCAGGTTCGGGCGGCCGAACTCGTTGTTGAACGCCGCCGAGCCCAGCGGGCCGTCCAGCATGATCTCCAGTGCCGGGGCCATGCGCGGGTTCAGCGCACGCTCGCGCTCCCACGGTTGCGGCAGGGTCGGGATGCGCAGGTGCGAGACCGAGAAGCCCGCCAGGCCGGCCTTGGGCTTGCCGCCCCGGCCGGTCGCGCCCTCGTCGCGGATCTCGCCTCCGGCGCCGGTGGAAGCGCCCGGGAACGGAGCGATCGCGGTCGGGTGGTTGTGGGTCTCGACCTTGATGCAGAACGCCGACTCGACCGCCGGCTCGCTGCGCCAGCTGCCGGTCTCCGGGTCCGGGCGGAACCGGGTGCCCTCGTAACCGGCGACCACCGCGGCGTTGTCGCTGTAGGCCGACAGCGTGTTCTCCGGCGTCACCGTGTGGGTATGGCGGATCATCCGGAACAGCGAGTTCGACTGGTCCTGGCCGTCCAGGGTCCAGCTGGCGTTGAAGATCTTGTGCCGACAGTGCTCGGAGTTCGCCTGCGCGAACATCATCAGCTCCACGTCCGACGGGTCGCGGCCCAGCGCGGCGTAGCGCTCGCGCAGGTACTCGATCTCGTCTTCGGCCAGGGCCAGGCCGAGGCGGACGTTGGCCTCCTCCAGCGCCGCCAGCGGGACGCGCTCCAGCGCACCGCGGGCGTGGGTGGCGAACAGCGCCGAGGCATCCGCGGGGGACTCCAGCAGCGACTGGGTCATCGGATCGTGGAGGATCCGCGCCAGCTGCCCCTGGGTGGCCGCGTCCGCGGGCCAGCCGGCGAGGTCATGGCGCGTGCCGCGCTCGACCCGCTGGACCGGCAGCCCGGCGCCGCGCAGCAGCTCGGTGGCCTTGCTGGCCCAGGGCGAGAGCGTGCCCAGGCGCGGGGAGACGTAGCGCGAGATGGCGCCGGGATCGCGCCCGGCCGGGGTATCGCCGGCCTGGAGGATCCGGCGCAGCGTGGCGTCGTCGGGCTCGGCCCCGTGGGGGACGTCGACCCAGAACACCTGCCAGCTGCCGAGCAGCCGGATTTCGGGGTGGACGGACTGGAGGCGCGCCTGCAGGCGCTCAAGGCGGAATCGCGAAAGGGCGGGCGCGCCCTCGAGGACGATCATGTCCGGCAGGACCCAGATTCACAGGGCCGGCCATTGTACCGGCGCCGCGGGCCGGCGGGTTGCCCCCCGGACCGGGGCGTGGCCCCGGCCGCGGGGCGGGTCAGCGCGCGGACAGGGAGTCCAGCGCTTCGCGCAGCTTCGCCGGCGGCACGTAGCCGCCCAGCTGCACGCCCTTTTCGGACAGGATCATCGGCGTGCCGGTCAGCCCGGCGCGCTGGCCGATGTCGTACTGCTGGCGCACGGTGTTCTTGCAGCCCGCGCTGCCACTGACCCGGCCGGTGGCCTTGGCGCGCGTCAGCGCCTGGCGGCGGTCGCCGGAGCACCACACCTTGACCATGTTCTCGAAGTTCTCGCTGCCCGGGCCCATGCGCGGGAAGGCCAGGTATTCGATCGCGATGCCCTGCGCGTTGTACTCGGCGATCTCCTCGTGCATGCGGCGGCAGTAGCCGCATTCCACGTCGGTGAACACGGTGACGGTGTGCACCGGGTTGGCGGGGGCGAAGATCACCCGCTCGCTGTCGGGGATCTTCGACAGCAGCTCGACCCGCATCGCGCCCATGGCTTCCTCGGACAGGTTGCGGTTGTTGTCCAGGTCCAGCACCGCGCCGCCCGTGCCGGCGAGCATCAGGTAGCGGCCATCGTTGCTGACGTAGATGACCTGCCCGGCCGCGATCGCCTGGGTGAAGCCCGGCAGCGGCGAGGCCGAGACGTGCTCGACCTTGACGTCGGGATTGAGCTTGGCGATCGCCGCGACCGCGCGCGCCTCGGGCGTCCCGGTCGCGGGCGCGGCGGCGCCACTGGCACCGGCGGCCAGGCTGGCCGGCGTGGCGGCCGCGGCATCGGGACCACCGGCGGGGCCGGCGCAGGCGGTAAGGCTGAAAGTGGTGGCCAGCACGGCCAGCAGAAGTCGGGTCACGGCAACCATCCAGTCGGAACCGGCCGATTGTCTCACGCCCCGCCGCCTTTTCAGCCCCGCGGGTGGTGCCGGGCCACCAGTTGCTTCAGCTTCGCGCGCGCGACCAGGGTGTAGATCTGCGTGGTCGACAGCGAACTGTGGCCCAGCAGCATCTGCAGCGCGCGCAGGTCGGCGCCGTGGTTGAGCAGGTGGGTGGCGAAGCTGTGGCGCAGCACGTGCGGGCTCAACCGCGCCGGGTCGATGCCGGCGGTGGCGGCGTGCCGCTTGACCAGGTGCCAGACCGCCTGCCGCGTCGGCGGCTCGCCACCGGGCTGGACGAACAGCGTCGCCGCCGCCTTTCGTCCCACCAGCCCCGGGCGCGCCTGGGCGAGATAGCGCTCCAGCCAGTGCCGCGCCTCCTCCCCCAGCGGCACCAGGCGATCGCGCCCCCCCTTTCCGGTCACCCGCAGCACGCCCTGGCGCAGGTTCACCGCGGTGGCCGGCAGGCCCGCCAGTTCGCTCACCCGCAGGCCGCAGGCATACATCAGTTCCAGCAGCGCCCGGTCCCGCAGGCCCACCGGGTCGGCCGTGTCCGGCGCCTGCAGCAGTGCCTCGATCTGGCTCTCGGCCAGCGCCTTGGGAATGGACCGCGGCAACCGCGGCGACTCCAGGCTGGCCGACGGATCGTCCGCGCGCGCCCCGCGGCGCAGCTGCCAGGCACAGAAGCCGCGGATCGCCGACAGCCAGCGCGCATTGCTGCGCGCCGACCACCCCAGCCGGGTGCGCCAGGCCAGGAAATCGAACAACTCGCCCCGCCCAAGCCCGGCCAGCCCGCCGGCGCGGCCATCCAGCCATCGCGCCAGGCCCTCCAGGTCGCGCCGGTAACTGTCCAGCGTCGCTCGCGCCAGGCCGCTCTCGCCCCACGTGGCCTCCAGGAACGCCGCGACCAGGCCCGCGTCCTCCTCGCGCAACGGGGGCAGTGCGTTCACCAGCTGGCGGCGCTCGGCGGGGGTGGTCGTTTGCATGCGGCAAAGAGTAGCGGCCCGGGCACCCGTTGCCGCGCTGCGACCGCCCCGGCCCGCCCGCCGATGGCGCCCGCGCCGGCCCCGCCACTAGACTGCCCGCGCACCCGCCACCCGACCCGCATGAACCCGACCGACCCACCCAGCCCGCCCGAAGCTCCCCGCAGCCACCTCGGCTGGCGCCTGCTCGGCCTGGGCTACGACCTGTTCCCCGCCTTCGGCCTGTGGTTCCTGGTCGCCGCGATCTTCGTCGCCCTGCGCGGCGATGCCATCACCGGTGGCGCCTGGGGCCTGGCCGAGTTCGCGGCCCTGTGGCTGGTCACCGGCGCCTACGCGGTCGCCAGCTGGCATCGCGGCGGCCAGACGCTGGGAATGCGCCCGTGGCGGCTGAAGGTGGTCG
This sequence comes from Pseudomonadota bacterium, assembly GCA_023388955.1. Lineage (GTDB taxonomy): Bacteria > Pseudomonadota > Gammaproteobacteria > Xanthomonadales > Xanthomonadaceae > Novilysobacter. The sequence continues at coordinate 6,146 of JAEWFH010000105.1, read as the reverse complement.
ATCCCAATGGCGATCCCGCACCGCTGCCGGCACTGTGCGTGCGCTACGCGGTGGGATCGGTCTCGCTGCTGGCGCTGGGGCTGGGGTTCCTGTGGGCGCTGTTCGACCGCGACCGGCTGGCCTGGCACGACCGCGCCAGCGGGACACGGATGGTCCGGTTGGCAAAGACCAGGTAGTTCACCATTCGGCGCAATACACCGCCGGTGGCGGTTATTGCGCCCTACCCGCGAACGTAGGGCGCAATAGGCGGAACGCCGTATTGCGCCGGATGCCAAACAACAATGTACCCCCACCCCATCGGATGGCCATCACCCCGAGCGCTTCCGGAACAACCCGATCGACACGCCGATCATGATCACCGTAGGCAACAGATAGGCCACCCGGAAATCGAACTTGAACGCACTGGCCAGCTTCACGAACTGCGTCTGCAGCAACCAGAAGCCCAGCGCGAACACGATGCCGATGAACAAGCGCTTGCCCAGCCCGCCACTGCGCAGGCTGCCGAAGGCGAACGGGATCGCCGCCAGACACAGCGCCAGCACGTTGATCGGGTAGAACCACCGGCCCCAGTAATGCTCCTCGAAGTCGGAGGCATCCAGGCCGTTGCGCTCGCGGTACCGGATCGCGTCGCCCAGCGCGGCGGAGCTGAGGTAGCGGGGCCGGTCGATGTCGGCGCCCAGGCCGGTGGCGTCGAGCTGGGAGTCCCAGCGCAGTTCCTCCACCCGCTCGCGACTTACCGAGTTCCCGCCGAAGCTGGTGCGCTCCACGCCGCGCAGCAGCCAGCCGCCGGGACGGTGTTCGGCGACCTCGACCCGGGCCAGCGAGGCCAGGCGGCCGTCGTCGGCGAACTCGTACAGGCGCACGTCGTGCAGCTCCAGCCAGCGGTCGTTGCCCTCGGCGCGCTCCTGACCGCCCTCTGCATTGAGGATCACCGCGCCCTCGCGGGCCCAGACGCCGCTGTAGCGGGCGACGATCAGGTCCTTGGAGCGCGAGGACGCCTTCAGCGTGTCGGCCTGGCGCTGGCCCCAGGGGCCGAGGGTCTCGCCGTTGAGCACCATCACCGCCGTCAGCAGGGCCAGGGTGATCGCCACGGTCAGGCTCAGGCGCCGGCGCGACAGGCCGATCGCCCGCAATGCGGTCAGCTCGGAGGTGGCCGCCAGTTGTCCCAGCGACATCAGCGTGCCGATCACCGCCACGTAGGGGAACAGCGCGTAGGCCCGGCGCGGGATGGTGTAGGCGATGTGCGCCACCGCCTGCGGCACGCCGTAGTCGCCCTGGCCGACGCTGCCCAGTTCGCTGGCCAGGCCCAGCATCACGTCCAGGCCCAGCATCACCGCCCAGGTCAGCAGGACGGTGCCCAGCACCGTGCGGCCGACGTACAGGTCGTGGATCCTCGGGAACAGCTTTACCCCGCTCATGGCGTCGCCTCCGCGCGCCGTGGGCGCCGCGGCCGTCGCAGGGCGCCGTCCGCCAGGTACATCCAGGCCGCCAGTGCCAGCAGCGGCAGGGTCAGCCACCACAGCCCCAGCTCGGGGACGATGCGACCGGAGGCGATCCAGCGCTCGCCCATCTGCGCCAGGCTCATGCCGACCAGGTAGCCGAGCACGCCGATCACCATGCCGCCCCAGCGCGCCTGGCGCGGGGTGGTGCGCGCCAGCGGCACCGCCAGCAGGCCGAAGGCCAGTGCCAGCAGCGGGGGGGTGAGGCGGAAGTGCAGCTGCGCGGTGGCGGCCCGGCGCGGGTCGCCTACCAGTTCAGTGGTCGGCATCACGTCGGGGTCTTCGGGGTCGAACTGCGCTTCGCCGGCCGGCAGCCGGACCTCATTGGCCGCGTAGCGCATCAGGCGGTAGTCCAGGCCGTCGCCGACCGGGCCCTCCACCTGGAAGCCGTCGTGCAGGCGCAGGTAGCGGGCCCCGCTGTCCTCGACCTCCAGCTGGCCGCTGCGGGCGGTGGTGATGTCCTGGCGGTCGCCGTCCTGGCGGTGGATGAACACGCGCGAGAAGCCGGTGCCGTCCCCCGACATGGCGCCGATGTACACCACCCCGCCACCACCGGGGAGTTCGGTGAAGCTGCCCGGCTGCAGGCCGGACACGACCAGGTTGCGGTTGGCGTCGGCGATCATCTGCCGCGACACCCGCTCGGCCATCGGCCCCAGCCACAGCGAGCACAGCGCGACCACCACCACCACCGGCACCACCAGCGCCAGCACCGGCCGCAGCAGCTGCCGCGGACCGACGCCGGCGGCGGTGATGACCGGCATCTCCGAGTCCCGGTACAGCCGGCCCATGCCCAGCATCATCCCCAGCAGCAGCGCCAGCGGCAGGATCAGCGGCAGCCAGTTCAGCAGCACCAGGCCCAGCTGCGACAGCATCAGCCCGGCCGGCAGGCGGCCATTGGCGATGTCCTTGAGCACGTCGGTGATGACCCCGCCCACGCTGACGATCAGCAGCACCACCAGGGCGGCGAAGGTCGACTGGGCGAATTCGCTCAGCAGGTATCGGTGGAGCTTGGGCATCGGGCGCTGCGCCGGTGTCGGTGGAAGGTCCGCCACGGTGGCACCGTCGTCCTAAACGGGACGTGTGTGCCGGCCGGGCGTGCGTGGCCGCTTTTGGTGAAGACCCCCGCAGGCTTTAGACTTGCCGTTTGGCCCGCGCCCGCCGCGGTCGTTCCCGCGGGGACGCCGTGGCAGTCCACGACCCGGTCCAGCCCTGCATCGGCGGCCTTCGCGCCGCGCATTCTACGTGCTGGGCGACCGGGCGCCATCGCAGGCCCGTCCCCCACCTGTCCCGGAATCCTGTCCATGGCCCTTCAATTCGATCTTTCCCACGACGACGTCGCCACCACCCAGGCCGACTGCATCGTGGTCGGCGCCTTCGTCGACAACGCCCTCACCCCCGCCGGCAAGGCACTCGACGCCGCCAGCGGCGGCCGCCTGGCCAGGCTGCTCGAGCGCGGCGACGCCAGCGGCAAGACCGGCCGCACCGCCCTGCTGCACGACCTGGACGGCATCACCGCCGCGCGCGTGCTGGTGGTTGGCCTGGGCGAAGCCGGCAAGTTCGGCGCCGCCCAGTACCTCAAGGCCATCGCCGATGCCGCCGGCGCCCTGAAGACCGGCCCGGTCACGCACGCGCTGTTCACCCTGGCCGACACCGCCGTCCAGGGCCACGACGCCGCCTGGGCCGTGCGCCAGGCCGCCATCGCCACCGACCACGCCTGCTACCGCTACACCGCCACCCTGGGCAAGGACAACAAGGCCCGCGAAGGTGAGCCGGGCCTGCGCCGCGTAAGCGTGCTGGCCGCCGGCGAAGGCGCCGACACCGCACTGGCCCAGGGCCAGGCGATCGCCGCCGGGGTGAAGTTCGCCCGCGAGCTGGGCAACCTGCCGCCCAACATCTGCAACCCGGCCTACCTGGCCGAGCAGGCCCGCGAGTTCACCGACCGCTTCGACAACACCTCCGTGGAAGTGCTGGAGGACGCGGAGATGGAGAAGCTGGGCATGGGTTCGCTGCTGGCCGTGGCCCGCGGCTCGGCCAACCGCCCGCGCCTGATCGCGATGAAGTACAACGGCGCCGGCGACGACAGCCAGCCCTACGTGCTGGTCGGCAAGGGCCTGACCTTCGATACCGGCGGCATCAACCTGAAGGTCCAGGGCGGCATCGAGGAGATGAAGTTCGACATGTGCGGTGGCGCCACCGTCATGGGCACCTTCGTCGCCGCGGTCGGCATGAAGCTGCCGGTCAACCTGGTGACCATCGTGGCCGCCGTGGAGAACATGCCCGACGCCGACGCCTACCGCCCCTCCGACGTGCTGACCAGCATGTCCGGCAAGACCATCGAGGTCGGCAACACCGACGCCGAGGGCCGCCTGGTGCTGTGCGACGCGCTGACCTGGTCGCAGAAGTTCAAGCCCGCCGCGCTGGTCGACGTCGCCACCCTGACCGGTGCCTGCATGGTCGCCCTGGGCAAGTACGCCACCGGCCTGATGAGCAAGGACGACGAGCTGTCGGCCGAGCTGCTGGCCGCCGGCGAGCAGTCCTTCGACCGCGCCTGGCGCCTGCCGCTGTGGGACGAGTACCAGACCATGCTGGAGTCCAGCTTCGCCGACGTCTACAACATCGGCGGCCGCTGGGGCGGCGCGATCACCGCCGGCTGCTTCCTCTCGCGCTTCACCGAGGGCCAGCGCTGGGCGCACCTGGACATCGCCGGCAGCGGCAGCGACGAGGGCAAGCGCGGCATGGCCACCGGCCGCCCAGTGGGCCTGCTGAGCCAGTGGCTCATCGACCGTTCGGCCGCCTGATCCGGGCCGACCGGTGCGTGCCGACTTCTACCTGATCCAGAAGGAGCGGTTCCGCGAGGAGCCGCTCCGCCTCGTTTGCGAGCTGGCCAAGCGCGGCTTCGCCAACGGCCTCCCGACGCTGGTGCTGGTGCGCGACCGCACCCAGGCCGAAGAGCTCGACGACCTGCTGTGGTCGTTCGAACCCGACGCCTTCATCCCCCACCAGATCGCCGGCGAGGACATGGACGGGGAGGAGGAAGCCGACGTGCTGATCGTGCCCCCCGACGCCGACGTGCCCATGCGCCCGCTGGTGATCAACCTGCGCGATGCCGTGGTGGACGGGGACTTCGACCGGGTGCTGGAAGTGGTGCCGGCCGACCCCGCCGCCCGCGACCCGCTGCGCGAGCGCTGGAAGCAGTACAAGGCGCGTGGGTTCGAAGTAAACAAGCACGACATGTAACCCCCGCACTTCCCTTCTCCCGCTTGCGGGAGAAGGTGCCCCGAAGGGGCGGATGAGGGCAGTTCCCAAGTCCAGTTCGTGATCCTGGCTGGACTTGCCATCTGCCCTCACCCCAACCCTCTCCCGCAAGCGGGAGAGGGGGCAGTACCAAGGCCCTCACCCCGGCCCTCTCCCGCAAGCGGGAGAGGGGGAAGACCAAAATGACCGACACCCTGCCCTCCAGCTACGACCCCACCCAGTTCGAGTCCCGGCTTTACCAGCGCTGGGAGGCGGAAGGGCTGTTCAAGCCCACCGGCAAGGGCACGCCCTACTCGATCCTGCTGCCGCCACCCAACGTCACCGGCACGCTGCACATGGGCCACGCGTTCCAGCACACCCTGCAGGACGCGCTGGTGCGCTACCACCGCATGCGCGGCTTCGACACGCTGTGGCAGATGGGCAGCGACCACGCGGGCATCGCCACCGAGATGGTGGTCAGCCGCAACCTGGACCGCGAGGGCAAGGGCGAGACCCGCGACTCGCTGGGCCGCGAGGGCTTCATCGGCAAGGTCTGGGAGTGGAAGCACGAGTCCGGCGGCACCATCGAGCGGCAGATGCGCCGGATGGGCACCTCGGGTGACTGGTCGCGCAGCGTGTTCACCATGGACCCGATGCCGGCCAAGGCCGTCGTCGAGTCCTTCGTGCGCCTGCACGAGGAAGGCCTGGTCTACCGCGGCCAGCGCCTGGTCAACTGGGACCCGGTGCTGCAGACCGCGATCTCCGACCTGGAGGTCGCCAACGAGGAAGAGGACGGCCACCTGTGGTCGATCGCCTACCCGCTGGCCGACGGCTCAGGCCAGCTGGTGGTCGCCACCACCCGCCCGGAAACCATGCTGGGCGACACCGCGGTGATGGTGCATCCCGAGGACGAGCGCTACGCCCACCTGGTCGGCCGCACTGTCGCCCTGCCGCTGACCGGCCGCGAGATCCCGGTCATCGCCGACGCCTACGTCGACCGCGAGTTCGGCACCGGCGTGGTCAAGGTCACCCCGGCGCACGACTTCAACGACTACCAGGTCGGCCTGCGCCACGGGCTGCCGCTGCTGAACATTCTGACCCCCACCGCGAAGGTGATCGGTGGCGACGAGGCAGGCGAGGGCGAGCTCGAGCGCGCCAACGCCGCCGGCATCCCCCAGCACTACCGCGGCCTCGACCGCTACGAGGCCCGCAAGGCCGTGCTCGCCGACCTGGAGGCCGCCGGCCTGCTGGTGGAGACGAAGCCGCACAAGCTGCAGGTCCCGCGGGGCGACCGCACCGGCCAGGTGATCGAGCCGTACCTGACCGACCAGTGGTTCGTGAAGATGGACGCCCTCGGCGCCCGCGGCCTGGAGCTGGCCGAGAAGGGCGACGTGAAGTTCGTCCCCGGCAACT
>JAEWFH010000101.1 GCA_023388955.1 Pseudomonadota bacterium | reverse complement strand
TCGTTGACCACGGCCAGGTGCAGGCCGGTGATGCCGTCGGCAGCGAAATCCACCGAATGCCCGCGGTCCTCCAGGAAGTCACCGAGGTTGGCGGCGATGTCGCGATTGTCTTCGATGACGAGGATGCGCATGGGGTCGTTCCGTCCTGGGGTTGGCTCTGGGATCGCGACAGGCTGCCGGGCGCCGCGTCACGGAGGCGTGCGCACCAGCGTACAAAAAACCCAGGCACGGCGGCACCGTGCCTGGGTCAAAACGTTGCCCCGATCGAGGATTGCCTGCCCGCGGGTGCCGCCGCCGGCCTGGTGGCAGATCCTGGGGGCCAAACTAATGAGGCAGGCATTAAACAGCGGTTAAACGTCTGTAAAGATAGCGCTGTTGCCGTCCCGTGCTCCCGCGGCGCTTGTCCGTTGATTCAGAACTTCTGGTTCGGCGGTCCTTCCGCAGGACGGATCGAACGGAACATCTCCTGCCCGCCCTCACGCAACCGGCGCCGCTCCGCCACCGTGGCGCAGGTGTTGACGGGACGGTTGCTGCCCACATGCCGCTGGCGGCGACAGACAAGCCGGCTGTCTTCCGCAGCCTGCTCCAGGATGCCGTTCAACTCCTCCTGCAGGTTGAACAGCTCAACCTTCCTGTCGGGAGGCAAAGCCACCGCCCGGCCGTCAGCGTCCGTCAGCTGCCCCATACGGCGCAACAGGTCGCGCGCCCGGCGCTGCTGTTCCGGCTCGATCTCGGCATAACGCCCTTCCGCGGCGAATTCCTTTTCGATCCGCGCCTGATGCGCCTGCAGCGTTCCTTCCTTCGCCAGGTCAACCTCGCTGGCCTGCGCAGCCACGCCGGCCGTGGCCAGGGCAGCCGCGACCAGTGCCATGTTCCAGACACGATTCCTCATCTTTCCATTCCCCTTTTCAACCTCACCCAGGTTGCTGTCCGGACGGTAACACGGGCCAAAAGTCTCCTGTCACCCACCACGGTCGGCACGCAGCTCGATGTGCCCGATGATCGCCGCGGCGACGTCGACCCCGCTGGCCTCCTCGATCCCTTCCAGCCCCGGCGAGGCGTTGACCTCCAGCACCAGCGGTCCGGAAGCCGAGCGCACCATGTCCACGCCCGCGAACTCCAGCCCCAGCACCGCCGCGGCCTGCACCGCCAGCTGCTGCTCGGCCCGGGTCGGCCGGGCCGGGCGGGCCGTGCCGCCGCGGTGGAGGTTGGAGCGGAAGTCGTCGCGCGCGGCCTTCCGCCGCATGCCCGCGACCACCCGGTCCCCCACCACCAGGCAGCGCAGGTCGGCGCCCTTGGCCTCGGCGACGAACTCCTGCACCAGGAACTGCGCATACAGCCCACGCAGTGCCTCGACCACGCCGCGCGAGGCCGAGAGCTTCTCGGTCAGCATCACGCCGGTGCCCTGGCTGCCCTCGTTGAGCTTGATCACATGGGGCGGCGGGCCGAGCATCGCCAGCAGGTCGGCGGTGTCGTCGGGGTTGTCGCCGAACACCGTCGCCGGCATCCCCAGCCGGGCGGCGGCGAGCAGCTGGTGGGCACGCAGCTTGTCGCGGGCACGCAGCACCGCATCGGCCGGGTTGGGGCTGTAGCTGCCCATCAGCTCGAACTGCCGCAGCACCGCCGTCCCGTAGCGGGTGATCGAGGCGCCGATGCGGGGGATTACCGCGTCATAGCCCGACACCGGGCTGCCCTTGTAGCGCATGGCGAAGGCACCGGACTCGATGCGCATGTAGCAGCGCAACGGGTCGAGCACACGGACGCTGTGGCCGCGTTCGCGCGCGGCCTCGACCAGGCGCCGGGTGGAGTACAGCTTGCTGTTGCGCGAGAGGATCGCCAGCTTCATCGGGGTACCCGGGGCGGGAACCAAAAACGGCGGCCCGGATCTGCCGGACCGCCGTGGACTGGAGCGGGTGAAGGGAATCGAACCCTCGTCGTAGGCTTGGGAAGCCTCTGCTCTACCATTGAGCTACACCCGCGCGGCGCCCAGTGTAGGCGCTGCGCAGGCCGCAGGGAATCCCCTCCCCGCGGCCATGCTCAGAAGCCCTTGCCGATGGTCAGGAACGCACTGGTGTGGTGCGCATCGCCCTGTCCCGCGGTCAGGCTGGCACCGAGGTTGGCGTCCAGGCCGAACAGCTGCGTGCGCACCCCGAAGGTCGCGGTGCCATAGCTGTCATCAAAGGCCACGCCGGGGACCGCGTAGGGCGCCGCGCCGGGCATCGATTGCAGGCTGGCGAACACTTCCTCCGGGTGGTCCTCGAACTCGCGATCGATGGTGAGCCGCGCGTACGGCATGAACGCCGGGCTGGCGACGTAGCGCAGCTGCCAGCCCGCGGTACCGACCAGCGAGTCGAACTCCTGGTCCGGGTAGGCCAGCGAGGTGGACAGCGTGGGATCGCTCTCGGCGAAGCCGTCGATCTCGATGCGCTGCGCCAGCACGCCGACGACCGGCCCGTGGCGCACGGCGCCCTGGCCGAACTCGTAGCCGGCGTCCAGGCCCAGGCTCACGTTGCTGCCGTCCACGTCGCCGCGGTGCACGCGCGACAGCGGGCCCAGGTTGGCGTTGCGGGCGGTGTCGATCGCGATGTCGGTCCAGGCCGCCTGCAGGTTCACCCAGGCGTTGCCGGAGCGCCAGCCGAGGTAGCCGCCGATGCTGGTCTCGTCCTGGTCGAAGTCCCCGCCCCGGCGGCCCCAGTCGTACTTGCCGGCGCCATGGCCGAGGAAGCCGCCATAGGTGAGCCCGTCGCGGGTCCAGTCCATGCCCAGGGACAGCGCCGGCCCGGCGCCGTCATACAGGGTGCCGTGGTCGTAGCGCTGGAAATCGCCACGCAGGTCGAACCACCAATGGCGGCCGTCGGCCCGCTCGCCCTGCAGGCGCGAGGACACGCGCTCGGCCCGGGCGCGCCCGGTCATCGCCGCCGAATTGGCCAGCACCGCCATCTGCCGCGGCCCTTCCAGCACCGAGGCGGCGTAGCCGGCGATCACACCGTGCGCGGCGCCCGAGGGATGCACGCCGTCGGCGAACAGGTAGCGGGTCGCCGCGTCGGGGCTCACGTAGGTACCCGGGTGGCAGGTCACCGACTGCGAGGTGACCTGTGGCTGGCACGCGGTCCCGGTGACATTGGCGAAGCCGAAGGACGCCGGGCTGGCCGCCACCTCCTGGAACAGGTGGAACATGTCCATCGGGATGACCCGCAGGCCGTTCTGCGCCAGCGCGCCGTACAGCGCATCGTTGTAGGCACCGGCGATCGCGCTCAGCCCGGCCTGCGCCGCCTCGCCCTGCGCCCGTGCGGACGGGGTCAGTCCCAGGTCCGGGATGCTGGGTACCAGCACGTAGCGTGCGCCCGCCCCCTGCAGCGCGCCGATGATGCCCACCTGCGCGGCCACCGCGGCGCCGATGCCCTCGACCGGGGCTCCCTGCGCAACAGCGAACAGGTCGTTGTGGCCGCCCCAGACGGTGTACAGCGCATTGGGATCAGCCACGCCGCCGGTCTGCCCCAGGTAGGTCGCAAGCTGCGTGGTCATCGAAGGCGTTGGCCCCAGCGCCCCCACCGCATCGGTATCGACCAGCGCCCCGCCCACGGCGTAGTTGGTGCCGCCCTGGTTGGCCGGATCGGCGTCGGTGTCGTAGTACTCGGCCAGGTATTCCGACCAGACCAGCCACGGGTTGGTGGTGAACTTGCCCAGGATCGCGGCCTCCGGCCCGACCGCACCGACCAGCGTCGGCCGGTAGTGGCCGGAGTCGGTCAGGCTGTCGCCGAAGAACACCGTCTGCGAGTACGGGCTGTCGTTGTCGCTGGTCCCGTGGAACTGCGCCATGGCCGGCGCGGCGGCCAGCGCGAGCGCCACCGCCAGCGCGTTGCGGATCGGACGGGTCATCTGTTGCTCCTGATGGACGGGCGCCGGAACCGCCGGCGCAGCCGGGCCACTATGCCAGCACGCCCGCGGGCCGCGCTCAAGCCCGGACGGTCCCGGGTTGACGCCGCCGGCCGCCTGCTGGCCCCGCGTGGCACGGCGGGCGACAATCCGGGCATGGACATCCTGCTCAACGGCGAGCCGCGCCAGCTTGCGGCATCCACCACCATCACCGCCCTGCTCGAGGCCGAGGGCCTGGCCGGGCGCCGGGTGGCGGTCGAGGTCAACGGCACCATCGTGCCGCGCGGACAGCACAGCGAGCACCAGCTGGCCGAAGGCGACAAGGTCGAGATCGTGCACGCGTTGGGCGGCGGGTGAGGTAGTCGGCTCCGGAAGGAGCGACGCGCGCGTGGTGTGCTTGCTGGCCGGTTCGGTCGCGCCATCCATGGCGCGACTCACCGGGCGCAGGCCATCCATGACCTGCTCCAGCAACACCCCACGCACACGCCGCCCCGGCGAGTCATTGTCTTGGCGTGGATCGGGCAGGCATCGGTATTGAACGAAGCACGGCCCCACTCCCAATCACCGGGGTAGTGCTTTCGCGCCTCTGACTTCACTACCCGCCGCCGCCCCTCCCCGCCGCGCGGTCTGCACACACGAATGTGCAGCGACAACCAAACCGCCGGTGCGGCGTGCGTGCAGGGTGTTGCCGGAGTGGGCCATGGATGGCCCACGCTCGGTGAGTCTGGCCATGGATGGCCAGACCGAACCGACCGGCAAGCACCCTGCACGCGCGCCGCTCCCTCCGGAGCCCGCGCCAGCATCCGAGCGGTGCGATAATCGCCGGATGAGCGAAAACACCCCCCACGCCGCAAACGACCCGCTGGTGATCGCCGGCGTTTCCTATGAATCGCGCCTGCTGACCGGCACCGGCAAGTTCAAGGACCTGGACGAGACCCGCCGCGCCACCGA
>JAEWFH010000093.1 GCA_023388955.1 Pseudomonadota bacterium | reverse complement strand
TCGGACGAACCGGGCTTGATGCCCAGGCGCTGCGCCAGTGCACCCCAGCCCTCGCCGTGGTCACGCTCCCACTCGCCGACCACGTAGCGGCAGGGGCGGCCGATGATCTGCGCGATGGCGCAGGCGTAGTAGATGTCGCCCGGCGCCCAGCGCGCGTCGAGCAGTTCGCCGACCAGCGAACGCGGCGCGCCGTGGTAGCGGACCATTTCGTCAATGAAGGGCTCGCGGTACCGGGTGCCGTATTCGTTGACGTCCCCGAGCCAGGTGTCCACCCACACATCGCCCGATCGAGGATTCCAGCCGAAGGTGTATTCCTGGGCGGCAACATGGCCAACGCCGAGCAGCGCGACCAGGCCCGTGGTCAGGGCCGCCATGTGGCGGGTGATCCGCGTGGCCTGCGTGGGCATGCGTGCCATGGGCCGCCTCCTGTTCGATGGATGGGAGTGGCTATGCTTGGCCGGCGCGGGTTAACCCGTCCGGAATCCGCCCGCCGGCCCGGCGACCGTGGTAAGCCACCACTCAGCGTTCGAGGACGAATTTCCCGAACGCGAAGCCCAGGTTCCAGCCCTCGCCCTTGCCGGCCAGCGCCAGCGACACATCGCCCTTGGTCATGACCTGCGCCCCGGCGCTGCGCTGGGCGCCGGCGTGGGCCTCGGCGGTGGCATAGGCACCCAGCACCTCCTCCAGGCTGCGCACGCCCGCGAACTCGCCATGCCCGTCGACGATCCGGGTCTTGCCGAAACTGATGCCGCCACCCTTGGCGCGGATCTTCACCTGCATTGACTGCCCGTTGCTGCAGCTCACCGTCCCGGTGCCCGAGGCGGTCTTGTAGAACGCGGACCAGCCGGAGAGGTCGTAGCGCAACTCGCACTCCATCAGCCCGTCGGCTTTCGCGGCTGCGGGCGCAAGCGCCAGCCCGGCGCCAAGAAACGCGGAAACAACGAAAAACGGCAGGCTTCGCATCGGCCGGCTCCGACGGGGCGGGGAGGTTCAGGCTAGCGCAAAAGAAGGAAAGCCGGCACACGTGCCGGCCTTCCTGGGCTGCATCCCCCGGCGGGACTACCAGCCGCGGTAGCGGCGGTCGTGCCGGCGGTCGCGGCTGTTCTTGCGGTCATGGCGCGGGTCGTAATACGTCACCCGGCACTTGCCACGGCTGTTGCAGTTGGCGTTGCGGCCCGGGCCGTTGCGGTAGTAGCCATGGGCGACGCCATACGGCGGGCCGGAGCGGTAGCCGCGCGGCGCATTGCGGTAGTAGTTGACGCGGCCATGGCGGTCGCGGACCACGATCAGGCGGTCGTGCCGGTCGTAATTGCCATGCCGGTAGTACGGCTGGCCGCCGCGAAGCACCACGTCGGCCACGTCCACCAGCACGCGGACCAGGTCGTCGCCGGCCTGGGCAGGCGCGGGAGCGGAAACCGCCACGGTGCCCAGCAACAGGGCCAGTGCAGGAGCAAGCAAGCGGGCTGCGATCATCGCCGTGTCCTCAGGATTGGGCCTGGTACCGAACATGCCGCCGCCGGGATGAACGCTGCCGCAACGCGGCCAGGCCGGCTTCAGCCTGGACCCGCCGCGGCGCGCCGGGACAGCTCGTCCAGCGCCGCCGGCACCTGTCCCGCGTGCTCGACGGTACACAGCCGTCCGGTGCCGGGGTCGGGCGCATCCGCCTGCTCGTGGACCCAGGTGCTGTGGTACGGCACGTGTACCGCCCACCCTCCCAGTTCCAGCACCGGCAGGATGTCCGAGCGCACCGAGTTCCCCACCATCGCGAACTGCCCGGCCGGCAAGCCGAACTCGTCCAGCAGGCGCGCATAGGTGGCCGGGTCCTTCTCGCTCACCACCTCGATGCGGCGGAACAGGCCGGCCAGGCCACACTGGCGGACCTTGGCCTCCTGGTGGAACAGATCGCCCTTGGTGATCAGCACCACCGGCTGGCGCTCGCCCACGGCCTCGACCGCCTCGCGCACGCCCGGCAGCAGCTCGACGGGATGGCGCAGCAGGCGCTTGCCCAGGTCCACGACCCGGCCCAGGTCGGTGGCGCTGATGCGCTCCCCGGTCAACTCGACCGCCGCCTCGATCATCGACAGGGTCATGCCCTTCACGCCGTAGCCGAACACGCCGATGTTGCTGCCTTCCACCTCGTGCAGGCGCTGGCGGACGCGCATGTCCTCCAGGTCGATGTAGCGGGCGAGGATCGCCTCGAACTCGAGCTGGGCCTCGTCGAAATAGTCCTGGCTGCGCCAGAGGGTGTCGTCGGCGTCGAAGCCGACCATCGCGATTTCTGCCATCGCACCAGTATGTGCCCGCGGACGGAAAAAACGGAGGGCGACCCCGGGGCCGCCCTCCGTGTTCCGGCTTGCTACCGGTTTACTGCTCGATGTCCTCGCCATCGACCGGTGCTTCGTCGGCCGCGTTGGTGCCCGCCTCATCGGCGGCGTTTTCATACGCGGCCTCGCCGGCATCGGCCGCGGTGCTGCCGGCGGCGGCCTCGGCCTGGCCGGCGGCAACGAAGGCGCGGTACTCCTCGCCGGTGAGCTGGCCGTCGGCGTTCGCATCGGCCTGGCCGTGCACCTCGGCCAGCGCCGGGGCGGCCGCGGCTTCTTCGGTGCTGATCACGCCGTCACCGTCGACGTCCAGGTCGTTCCAGCTGGTGGCCTGGGGGGCGGCCGTTGCGGCCGTTGCGGTCGCGTCGGCGGTGGCATCGGTCGTGGCGTCCTGCGCGAAGGCGGCGGGGGCAAGCGCAAGTGCGGCGGCAAGGCCCAGGGCCGGGGTCAGGAAACGGAAGCTGGTCTTCATTGGACATCCTCGTCTTGATTGGTCTGCTTGGTGCGCCGCCGGTGTTTTCCGGGAAGCGCGGCCCGACCTTGCGGTCGACGGGATGAACGCCCGGGCCGGTCCGGACCCGTGCCTCCACGCGGGGTTAACCCGCTGCCGGCGCGGTTGCGCTAGCCACCGTGGGGAATATCCGGGGAATCAGGAACTTGCGCGAGACGCGGTTTCACCCTGGACCTGAACGGGAACGAAACATTTACGGGCTGCGGCCGCCTGCGCTTCCCTCACCACGATCTCACCCTTTTTCCCTGATGCTGCGCATCGGTGCCCGGCGCACCGTCCACATGGAAGGAGGCCCCGATGAAGACCCGCCATGTCTACACCACGCCCGACCTCGCCGGCGCACAGCGCGCCCTGGCCGCCGCCCGGGAGGCCGGCGTCGCCGATGACGGGATCCTGCTGGTCGCCCGCTCGGACATCGAGCTGGAGGCGATCCCCGATGACCGCAAGGAGGCCGACAGCGACATGTTGCCGGCCGCCGCCAAGGGGGCCGGGCTGGGCGCCGGGGCCGGGCTGCTGGCCGGCCTGGTCGCCGTCGCGATCCCGCCACTCGGCGTCACCCTGGCCGGCGCGGCTGCGGCCACCCTGGCCGGGGCCGCGGTGGGTTCCTGGTCGGGCGCGCTGATGGGTTCCTCGTTGCCCGACCCCGTGCGTCGCCGGTTCGAGGAACGCATCGAGGCGGGCGAGGTCCTCGTCGTCGTCGACGCCCCCGAGGCGCAAATGGACCAGGTGGACCGGCGAATTGCCGGGGCCGGCGCAGTCCGGCTACCGTTCGAGGCTCCTTCCGCGGCGAGCTGATCCCAGATGTCCCCAATCCCCCGCCTGCCCCGCCACCTGCTGGCGGCCTCCTGCCTGGCCGTGCTGGCCGCCTGCAGCAGCGGAAACGGCAACAGCACGCCGGCGCCGCAACCAGTCGACGTCCCCGACGGCCCGTTCGTCGCCACAGAGGTCGCGGTGTTCCAGGAGCCCTGGGCGCTGGCCTTCCTCCCCGACGGGGCGATCCTGGTCACCGAGAAGGCCGGCCACCTGCAACTGCTCGACGGCCAGGGCAATGCCACCCCGGTAGCCGGGGTGCCGGAGGTCGCCTACCGCGGCCAGGGCGGCCTGGGCGATGTCGCGTTGCATCCCCGCTTTGAAGAGAACCGGCTGGTGTACCTGAGCTACGCCGAGGCCGGTGACGGCGGTACCGCCGGCGCGGCGGTGGCGCGCGCGCGGCTGGAGACCCGGGATGGGGAGCCCGCCCTGTCCGGCCTGGAGGTGATCTGGCGCCAGGTGCCGAAGGTCCGCGGCCAGGGCCATTACGCCCACCGCCTGCTGTTCGGGCCCGATGGCCACCTGTGGATCAGCTCCGGCGACCGGCAGAAGTTCGACCCCGCCCAGGACATGGAGTCCAACATGGGCAAGCTGCTGCGCCTCAACGACGACGGCAGCGTGCCCGCCGACAATCCCTTCGCCGACCAGGGCGGGGTGGCCGCACAGGTCTGGGCGCTCGGC
>JAEWFH010000074.1 GCA_023388955.1 Pseudomonadota bacterium | reverse complement strand
CCTTCGTGATCAGCCATGACCGCTGGTTCCTGGACCGCATCGCCACCCACATCCTCGCCTTCGAGGGCGACAGCCACGTGGAGTTCTTCCAGGGCAACTACCGCGAGTACGAGGAAGACAAGAAGCGCCGGCTGGGCGACGACGCCGGGCCGAAGCGGCTGCGGTTCAAGGCGCTGAAATAGCAGGAGCGAGGAACGAGGGGAGAGGAGTCGTTTCCCACCCCCGTCGTTCCCGCGAACGCGGGAACCCAAGGACGTCCATGGATCCCCGCGTACGCGGGGATGACGCCTACGGGTTGAACCCGCCCGCGCCTTTGCTTTTACTCGTTTCTCACTCCTCTCCACTCGTTCCTCGCCTTCCAAGGTTCCCCATGGGATTCATGCAGGCCCTGAAACACCGCTGGACCACCGCCGACACCCTCGTCTGCGTGGGCCTGGACCCGGAGCCGGCGAAGTTCCCGGCCCGGTTCGCCAGCGATCCCGACGCGGTGTTCGACTTCTGCCGCGCGATCGTCGACGCGACCGCGGAGTACGCCTGCGCCTTCAAGCCGCAGATCGCGCACTTCGCCGCGCTGGGCGCCGAGGATGCACTGGAGCGGGTGATCGCCCACATCCACCAGGAGCATCCCGGCATCCCGGTGATCCTGGATTCCAAGCGTGGCGACATCGGCAGCACCGCGAAGCACTACGCCACCGAGGCCTTCGTGCGCTACGCCGCCGATGCGGTCACCGCCAACCCCTACCTGGGCCGGGACTCGGTGCAGCCGTTCCTGGACCACCGCGACCGTGGCGTGGTGATCCTGTGCCGCACCTCCAACCCCGGCGCGGGCGACCTGCAGGACCTGCTGGTGGACGGCAGGCCGCTGTACCAGCACGTGGCCCGCAGGATCGCCGAAGAGTGGAACGGCAACGGCAACTGCGCGCTGGTGGTCGGGGCAACCTGGCCGGAGCAGCTGCGCGAGGTCCGCGCGATCGTCGGCGACATGCCGCTGCTGGTGCCCGGTGTCGGCGCCCAGGGCGGCGACGCCCAGGCGGTGGTGGAGAACGCGAAGAGCGCCGACGGCACCGGCCTGGTGATCAGCTCCTCGCGGGCGATCCTGTATGCCTCGGCGGGGATTGACTTCGCCGAGGCAGCGGCGCGGGCGGCACGGGAGTTGCGGGATTCGATCAACGAGTGGCGGTGAGGCGAGGAACGAGGGGAGAGGAACGAGGAACGAGTGAAAGCGGGGGAGTTCTCTCCGCGACGCCGGTTCCCGCCCCCGTCGTTCCCGCGAACGCGGGAACCCATGGACGTCCTGGATCCCCGCGTACGCGGGGATGACGTCGCCAGGTTGAAGCCCGCTCGCGCCTTTGCCTTCAGCCTTTACTCGTTCCTCGTTCCTCTCCCCTCGTTCCTCGCTCTTGCTCCCCCACCTCAAACACCCGCCGCAGATACCCCAGGTACGCCTCGTCGTCGCACATCGTCTTGCCCGGCGAATCGCTCAGCTTCGCCACCGGCTGGCCGTTGCAGCGGACCATCTTCATTACGATGCTCAGCGGCGGCACGCCCAGGTCGTTGGTCAGGTTGGTGCCGATACCGAAGGACATCCGGGCGCGGCCGCGGAAGTGGGCGTAGAGCTGCATCACCCGGTCCACGTCCAGGCCGTCGCTGAAGACCAGCACCTTGCTGCGCGGATCGATGCGGTGGCCGCGCAGGTGGGCGATCAGGCGCTCCCCCCATTCGAAGGGGTCGCCGGAGTCGTGGCGCATGCCGTCGAAGAGCTTGCAGAAGTACAGGTCGAAGTCGCGCAGGAAGGCATCCAGGCCGATCACGTCGGTCAGCGCGATGCCGAGGTCGCCGCGGTATTCGCGGGCCCAGGTGTCGAAGGCGGCGACCTGGGAGTCGCGCAGGCGCGGGCCCAGGGCCTGGAAGGCCTGCAGCCATTCGTGGGCCATGGTGCCCTGGGGGTTCAGGCCCAGGCGGCGGGCGAGGTCGACGTTGCTGGTGCCGGCGAACTTCTCGCCCAGCTCGGCGGCCAGCATCTCCACCACCTCGCCGTGCCAGGCGCGTGAATGGCGGCGGCGGGTGCCGAAGTCGGTGATGCGGCAGTCCTCGTAGCCGACGGTGTCACGCAGGCGGGCGGCCTTTTCGCGCAGCCGGCGCAGGCCTTCGGCGCGGGTGTCCTCGCCCGCCAGCCCGCGCATGTGCACTTCGCTGACGATCGCCAGCAGCGGGACCTCGAACGGGATGGTGTGCAGCCAGGGGCCGGTGACCTCCAGCTCGATGCCGCCGGGTTCGTCGGCGGACGGGCGCAGGGCCAGGTACTTGCGGTCCAGGCGGAACAGGCCCAGGAAGTCGACGAAGTCGGACTTGAGGAAGCGCAGCCCGCGCAGGTAGTCCAGCTCGTCGGGACTGAAGCGCAGCTCGCACAGGGCATCGATCTCGGCCGAGATCGCGTCGATGTCGCGCGCCAGGTCGACGCCGGGCGTGCGGCAGCGGAACCGGTACTGCGCGTGCGCGGCGGGATGCTGGTGCAGCACCGCCTGCATCATCGTCAGCTTGTACAGGTCGGTGTCGAGCAGGGATTCAATGACCGCCATCGGGGCCTCATTCGCGGGACGCCGCGCGCAGCACGGCCAGGGGGAATCGGGCCCACACTGCCAGCCAGACCGCGATGCGGGTGCCAGGGCCACGCCGGGGCGCTTCGAACTTGCGGAAGTAGCGCCACAGGCCGCGGTGCTTGTGCCATTCCACGAACACCGGCCG
>JAEWFH010000063.1 GCA_023388955.1 Pseudomonadota bacterium | reverse complement strand
GGCGAGGGATGGCGGCGGCGGGGGTGGCACTGGCCCTTGCCGCGTGCGCGAGCTCGCCGTCGGCGCCACCGGCCGGCGAGACACAGCGCGTGACCGCGCGCCTGGCCAGCGGCACGGTGAGCGAAGGCGTCCGGTACGAGAAGGACACCGGTACCTGCACCGGGGACGCCGTGCAGCTGGTGAGCCGGGAGGAGTATGCGTCGCTTACCCGGGGCTGGAGATCGGACGCGGGCTGCACCTCCCCGGCCAAGGCCGGGATGCCGTCGGCGACCGGCTACCCGCTGCTGGAAGGGCGCCGGATGCCCGGCAGCGCGCACGTGCTGGTACAGCTGCAAGCCGATGGCGAGGTCGCGGGCATCCACGCGGTATGCGCCACCTCGGCCGAGTTCGGCGCCGCGGCGGAAGACACCGTGCGTACCCTGCGCTTCCGCCCCGGCCAGTGCGGCGGACAGCCGGTGGGCATGGCGTTCATGCTCCCGCTGGACTTCGACCCGGACTGACCCGGCCGCATGCATTGCCCCTTCTGCCAGCACACCGACACCCGGGTGATCGACTCGAGGGTGTCCGACGACGGCGCCACGATCCGGCGCCGGCGCGTGTGCGAGGCCTGCGGGGAGCGCTTCAGCACGATGGAGACCATCGAGCTGAAGTTGCCGGCGATCATCAAGTCCGACGGGCGCCGGGAGGCGTTCGACGCGCGCAAGCTGCGGGCCGGGTTCGACCGGGCGCTGCAGAAGCGCTCGGTGGCCGAGGAGCAGGTCGAGGCGGCGGTGCGCGCGGTGGTGCACCAGCTGCGCCGGAGTGCCGAGCGCGAGGTGGCGTCGATGCGGGTCGGCGAGTTCGTGATGGGCGAGCTGCGCAAGCTCGACCACGTCGGCTACGTGCGCTTTGCCTCGGTCTACCGCGATTTCAAGGACGTGGCCGACTTCCGCGAGGAGCTGGACCGGCTGGAGAGCGACAACGCCGGCGAGGGCCAGTTGCCGCTGCTGGACGCGACCGGTGTGCCGCCGGCCCGGAAGAAACGCTGAACCGGAGCAGCTGAACTGGAGCAGATGTTGAACGCAACGACGTCATCGACCCCGACCCCGCCCGATGCGGGCTTCAGCGCCACCGACCACCTGCTGATGGCCCGCGCGCTGCGCCTGGCCGAGCGTGGCGCCTACACCACCCGCCCCAATCCGATGGTCGGCTGCGTGCTGGCCCACGGCGAGGAGGTGGTGGGCGAGGGCTGGCACCAGCGTGCCGGCGAGGCCCACGCCGAGACCCTGGCCCTGCAGGCCGCCGGGGACCGCGCGAAGGGCGCGACCGCCTACGTGACCCTGGAGCCGTGCGCCCACACCGGCAGCACCCCGCCGTGCGCCGACGCGCTGATCGCCGCGGGCGTGGCGCGGGTGGTGGCGGCGATGCGCGACCCGTTCCCGCAGGTCGACGGCGCCGGCTTCGAGCGGCTGGCCGCGGCCGGCATCGACGTCGCCGGCGGCCTGATGGAGAAGCAGGCGCGCGGGCTCAACCGCGGTTACCTGTCGCGCATGGTGCGGGGCCGGCCCTGGGTGCGGGTGAAGCTCGCCACCAGCATGGACGGACGCAGCGCGCTGGCCACCGGCGAATCCAAGTGGATCAGTGGCGAGGCCTCGCGGCTGGACGTGCAGCGCTGGCGGGCCCGTGCCGGCGCGCTGCTGACCGGCGCCGGTACCGTGCTGGCCGATGACCCGCAGCTCACCGTGCGGCTGGGCGACGACACCCCGTTCGAGCCGCCGCTGCGGGTCGTGCTGGACCCCGGCCTGGCCACCATCACCCGCGGCCGGGTCCGCGAGGGCGAGGCGCCGACGCTGTACATCCACGCGCCCAACACCAAGCTCAGCCGCGGCATCGAGGCCGAGCTGGCGGTCGCGCCAGTGGAAGCCGGGCGCTTCGACCTGCACCAGGTCCTGCGGCTGCTGGCCCAGCGGGGCATCAACGAGGTGCAGCTGGAGGCCGGCGCCACGCTGGCCGCGGCGTTCCTGGAGGCGGGCCTGGTCGACGAACTGCTGCTGTACGTCGCCCCGGTGCTGCTGGGCTCGAAGGCGCGGCCGCTGTTCGACGGCCTGAACATCCAGAGCATGGCCGACCGGCTGGAACTGGACATCGTCGACACCCGCCGGCTGGGCGAGGACATCCGGGTGTTGTTGCATCCGCGTGGCGATGACCGCGCCGCCGGCGTCGCCTGAAATGCGGACGGCCCCGCAAGTGCGGGGCCGTCCTGTCACCCGAACCGGCGGCGGTCGCCGCCCGCTGGATCAGAAGCTGGCGCGCACGCCCGCGAAGTAGCGGGTGAAGTCGCCCGTCACTTCGCCTTCCACCACCAGGCCCCAGGTCGGGTTGAACTTGAACTGGCCGCCCAGGGTGCCAACGAATTCGCCGTCCAGGTCGCTGCCATCGAGGTAGCCACCCTTGATCCACGCCTCGGTGCGGGGCGACGGGGTGCCACGCAGGCCAAGGCTGACCCGGCCGGCGTTGGTGTCGTCGTCCGCCGAGATCCGGTCGCCGTCCGCGAAGCGGACCTCCGCTTCCGCCCCCAGGCGCACCAACGCGATGTCGGCAGTGAAGTCAACGTTGTCACCGGCTTCCATCCGGAAGCCGAAGCCCAGCTCGGTCTGGTCGACGTCAACGTCCAGGCGGTCGCCGGCATACGAATAGTCTTCCGACACCTGTGCGAACCCGCCGAAGAGGAACGCCTGCGAGGAAAGCTGGTAGGAGCCACGGATGTAGCCGCCCTTGCCTTCCGGGTCGCCCAGATAGTCGTCGTTGATGTTGAGCTGGGCGAAACCACCTTCGACCCAGGTGTAGCTCAGGTCGGCGGCCTGGGTGGAGAACGAGGCGGAGGCCAGGATGGCGGCCAGCAGCAGGGACTTCTTCATCGTGTGTCCTTAGTTTTCGTGGGAATCGGACCGGTACGCGCCGGCGCTGCCACTCCGTGACAGGGCGCACATGTTAACGAAGTTATTACAAATGTGAATCGCGTCTTCACGCGTGGCAGGGGAGACCGGTCGTTCCATCCGTGCAGTCAATCCGGCTGGTAGAATGCGCGGGCCGGCCCAGCCGGCACACACGACGTCTTCAGGGCGGGGTGCGATTCCCCACCGGCGGTAGGTCGCGGCGCAACCCGCCCGACGAGCCCGCGAGCGCCCCTGGCATTGCCGGGGGGTCAGCAGATCCGGTCCAAGTCCGGAGCCGACGGTCATAGTCCGGATGAAAGAAGACGGTTCGCGCACCCGCCCCGGCGGCGCGCGGGCCCTGCCTTGGGGCGTTTTTCGCTGGCTTCCACGCGGGAAACGTTTCATGACCCAATACCACTGCCTGCCCGTACGTCCGACCGGCCTGCGCTGCCGGCAGGGGGCGTGCTGATGTTCACCGGCATCATCGAGGGCGTCGGCCACCTGGCCACGCACGAGAAGCGCGGGGGCGACGCCCGCCTGCGCATCACCACCGGCACGCTGCCGTTCGAGCGCGTCCAACTGGGCGAGAGCATCGCCGTCAACGGGGTCTGCCTGACCGTGGTCGGCCACGGCCCGGACTGGTTCGACGCCGACGCCTCCAACGAAACCCTGTCGCTGACCACGCTGGGCAGCCTGCAGGCCGGGGCGCCGGTGAACCTGGAGCGCGCGATGCGCCCGGACGACCGCCTTGGCGGGCACTTGGTCAGCGGCCACGTCGACGGCATCGGCACGGTCGAATCGGTCACCCCCGACGCACGCGCGCAGCGCTGGCGCTTCAGCGCGTCGGCCGAACTTCTGCGCTACATCGCCCGCAAGGGCTCGATCTGCGTCGACGGGGTCAGCCTGACCGTCAATGCGGTGGACGGGGCCGGCTTCGAGGTCGCCCTGGTCCCGCATACCGTCGAACACACCGCCTTCGCCACAACCACCCCGGGTGACGCCGTCAACCTGGAAATCGATCTGGTCGCCCGCTACGTCGAGCGCCTGCTGGGAGAACGTGCATGAGCTTCGCCACCATCCCCGAACTGCTCGAGGAAATCCGCGCCGGCCGCATGGTCGTCATCGTCGACGACGAGGACCGCGAGAA
>JAEWFH010000121.1 GCA_023388955.1 Pseudomonadota bacterium | reverse complement strand
GTTGCTGTTGCCGTGGATTCCCGCGTACGCGGGAATGACGGTGAAGGGAATGACGGTGAAGGGTTGGTCGTGTTCATTCCGGCTCGAACTCCTTCGGCGCGTCCCGGCCCAGCAGGTAGCCGGTGGGATTGTTGTCCAGTCGGTCGCTGATGCGGCGCAGGTCGCGGACCAGGCTGCGGACCTCGCCCAGGGTCGGGCCGAGCTGGGCCAGGCCGTCGTTGGCGAAGCTGTTGATGGCGGCGCGGTTCTCGTTGACCAGGCCGTTGGCGCCCTGGGCGGCCGAATCCAGTTCGACCAGTGCGCTGTCCAGGCGGTCGACGATCGAGGGCAGGCGCTGGATCACGTCGCGGTCGATGTCGGCGATGGCGCGGTCGGTGCGCTGCAGGGTCTGCTGCAACTGCTCGCTGGCGGCGCGGGCGTTGACCATGATCTCGCGCACGTCCTCGCGCTGCTCGGCAACCGACTCGGTGAGCAGGCGGATGTTGTCCAGCGAGGCGGAGACGCGGTTGATGTTCTCCTCGCTCAGCAACTGGTCCAGCCGCGCGACCAGGCGGTTGGCGGTGTCGGCGATGTTCTGCAGTGCGGACGGCTCGGTCTGGATCACCGGCCAGGGCGCACGGCCGTCGTAGACCGCGTCCAGGCGCGGGGCCTCCGGGCTGCCGCCGGTGAGCTGGATGAAGGGGCTGCCGGTCAGGCCCGACATCGACATCTTGGCGCGGGTGTCGCTCTTGACCGGGGCGCGGGCCTGGATGCGCAGCAGGGCGCGGACCCGGCGCGGGTCGTCGGGGGCCAGGCTCAGGCGTTCGACGGTGCCCACGGCAATGCCGTTGTACTGCACTGCGCTGCCTTCGCTCAGCCCGGTGACCGGTTCGTTGAAGATCACCAGGTATTGCTGCCAGCTGCGCTCGGAGGACCAGTTCGCCCCCCACAGCGCGAACAGCAGCAGGCAGACGCTGACGGCGATGGTGAAGGCGCCGATCAGGACGTAGTTGGCCTTGGTTTCCATCAGGAGCGTGCCTCGGCGATGCGGCCCTCCGCGCGCGCGTCCTTGGCGGCGCGGGCGCGGGGGCCATGGAAATACTCTTGCACCCAGGGGTGGTCGAGCCGTTCGACCTCGGCCAGCGGTGCGCAGGCGATCACCCGCCTGTCGGCCAGCACCGCGATCCGGTCGCAGATAGCGTAAAGGGTGTCCAGGTCATGGGTGATGAGGAACACCGTCAGCCCGAGCGCCTGCTGCAAGGTGCGCACCAGGTTGTCGAAGGCGGCCGCGCCGATCGGGTCCAGGCCCGCGGTCGGCTCGTCCAGGAACAGCAGCGGCGGATCCATCGCCAGCGCCCGGGCCAGGCCGGCGCGCTTGCGCATGCCGCCCGACAGCTGCGCGGGGAGCTTGTGGATCGCCTCCGCGGGCAGGCCCGACAGCTTCACCTTCAGCAGTGCCAGCTCATACAGCAGGGCCTCGGGCAGGTGCGGGTGGTATTCCTTGAGCGGTACCTGCACGTTCTCGCCCACCGTCAGCGACGAGAACAGCGCGCCGTCCTGGAACAGCACCCCGCTGTGCTGCTCGATCTGCCGGCGCTGCGCGTCGCCGGCGTCGAGCGCGTCGATGCCGAGCACCTCGATCTCGCCCTCGTCGGGCCGGCGCAGGCCGATGATCGAGCGCATCAGCACCGACTTGCCGCTGCCCGAGCCGCCGACCACGCCGAGGATCTCGCCGCGGCGGACGTCCAGGTCCAGCCCGTCGTGCACCACCTGGGTGCCGAAGCGGTTGACCAGGCCGCGCACGCGGATGATCGGGTCGGGGACCGCGTTCACCAGCCCATCTCCATGAACCACATGGCGGCGAAGGCATCGAGGATGATCACCACCGAGATCGACTGCACCACCGAGGAGGTGGTCCGCTCGCCCACCGACTGCGCGGTGCCGGTGACCTGCAGGCCCTCCAGGCAGCCGATCAGGCCGATCAGCATCGCGAACACCGGGGCCTTGGCCAGGCCGACCCACATGTGCTTGAGGTCCATGGTGTCCTGCATCCGCGCCAGGTACTGCTGCGGCGGGATGTCCAGGCCGAAGGCACCCACGCTCAGTCCGCCCAGCAGGCCGGCGATCATGCCCACGAAGGTCAGTAGCGGCAGCATCACCAGCAGCGCCAATACCCGCGGGATCACCAGCAGGTCGACCGGATCCAGGCCCAGGGCGCGGATGGCGTCGACCTCCTCGCGGCTGACCATCGAGCCGATGTGCGCGGTGAAGGCGCTGGCGGTGCGGCCGGCCAGGATGATGGAGGCCAGTAGCACCGCGAACTCGCGCAGGAAGGAGATGCTCACCAGCTCGACCACGAACTGGGTGGCGCCGAAGTCGCGCAGCACGTTCGCGCCCAGGAAAGCGATCACCGCACCGACCAGGTAGCACAGCAGCGCCACCAGCGGCACCGCGTCCAGGCCGACCTGCTCCATGTGGTGCACGGTGGAGGTCACCCGCAGCCGGCGCGGGTCGCGCACCAGGCGGGCCATCTTGACCAGCACCTCGCCCAGGAAGGCGACCAGCGCCAACACCTCCTGTCCGTTGCGGTACATCGCCTTGCCGAGGCGGGCGAGGGCGTCGGCGACGCCGTAGGCGCGCTTGCGGGGCGGGCGGTCGTCGACCACGTCGCCGATGGCGGTCACCAGCGGCTGGTGCTCGGCGCTGAAGCGGAAGTCGCCGGGCTCGAGCTGGTGCCTGCGGGCGAAGCGCAGCAGCTGCAGCACGCCCAGCGAGTCGAGCCGCGCGACGCTGCTGGCGTCGACCTCGCGGATCCCGGCGGGTGCGCCGTCGAGCGCACGGCGGATGCCTTCGGCCTCGGCCAGGGTCCAGGCGCCTAGGAGGCGCAGCGTGCCTTCGGTCCGGCCGGGCTCGGTGCGGGGCTGTGGGTCGCGCTCGCTCATTCCTGCCGGAGCATACCCGCCGGCCCGTGGCGCTGTCCGCAGAAACGGCTGCATGCCATGCTACGGCGCGATGGAAACGCCGCCCCAGAATCCGCACGACGTGCCGTTGCCCGACCTTGGCCATACCGCACCGGGCGGGCCGCCGGGTGCCAACCCGTTGCTGGCCACCTCGCCCACGGTCCCGGTGAATGCCACCGATCCCGCCACGCCCGGCGGCGGGCGCCCGCTGGCGAACCTGGGCTACGCGGAGCGGGTCGACTTCATGGTCGAGCTGGCGACCCGCCTGCACCGCTACGGCACCACCGCCCAGCGCCTGGAGGCGGCGCTGCTGGACGTGGCCGCGCGGCTGCGGGTGGAGTGCGAGCCGTGGTCGAGTCCGACCGCGCTGATCCTGTCCTTCAGCGACCCGCAGCGGGTCACCGGCAGCAGTGACATCACCCGCGTGGTGCGCCTGTCACCGGGCGACACCGACCTGCACCGGCTGGCCGAGACCGACCGCGTCGCCGAGGCCCTGATCGCCGGCGAGCTGGACGTGGCCGGTGCCTTCGACGCGCTGCGCGCGCTGGACGTGCCGCCCACCCGCTGGAGCCGCTTGGCCGAGGTGCTGGGCGCGGGCCTGGTGTGCGCGGCGATTGCCGCGCTGTTGCGGCTGCCGTGGCTTGAGATCGGCGTGGCCGGTTTCAACGGCCTGGTGATCGGCGTGCTGCTGCAGGGGGCGATGACCCGGCCCTGGCTGCGCGATGCCTCCGATGCGCTGCTGGCGATGTTCGCCACCCTGGTGACGGTGCTGGTGGCCGGCCTGGTCGCGCCGATCAACCAGAACACGGTGATCATCGCCTCGCTGATCCCGTTGCTGCCGGGACTGACGCTGACCAACTCGGTCAACGAGCTGACCAGCGGACACCTGGTGTCGGGCACCTCGCGCTTTGCCGGGGCGGTCACCACGGTGGCGAAACTGGCCGTCGGCACCGCGATCGCCCTGTACCTGGCCCACCTCGTCGGCCTGGACCCGCAGGTGCGGGCGTGGCGCCCGCAGCCGGACTGGGTGGAGTGGAGTGCCCTGGCGGCGGCGGCGCTCGCCTTCGCGGTGGCCTTCCGCGCCGAACTGCGCGACTACCCGGTGGTCATGGCGGCCTCGGCGGCGGGCTACCTGGTCTCACGGCATGCCGACCTGGCCTGGGGCGCCCCGGTGGGCATCTTCCTGGCGGCGATGCTGATGACCGCCGCCGGCAACGGCTACGCGCAGCTGACCGGCCGCCCCGGCGCGATCGTCCGGGTGCCGGGCATCATCCTGCTGGTGCCGGGGAGCGCGAGCCTGCGCGGGCTGTTGAACCTGCTGCAGCAGCAGGACGTGAACGTCGGCCAGGAGGCGATGCTCGGGGTGATGAACATCCTGCTGGCGCTGCTGGCGGGGTTGTTGCTGGGGAACCTGCTGCTGCCGTCCCGACGGCATCTCTGATTCCCCTCTCCCGCAAGCGGGAGGAGAAA
>JAEWFH010000106.1 GCA_023388955.1 Pseudomonadota bacterium | reverse complement strand
GGTCCCGGCGATCCTCTACGGCGTGTTCTACGTTGGCTATTCGTTCTGGATGGATCGCCAGGGCACCGACAACGTCAACCACAGCGCGCACCTGTCGGGCGCGATCTACGGCGTGCTGTTCATGCTGTTGATGGAACCGCGCCTGGGCGGGCATTTCCTCGGGGCATTGCTGAACCCGTCGTTCTAGCCTTCGCGCTCACCGGGTGCTTATGCGGACGGTGCTATCGAGGAGCGGCACCCACCAAGTGGAGGCTCCTCGATGAGCAAGCAGGACAACGAGCAGAACCCGCAGGCGATCACCGCCGAACAGGCCATGGCCAACACCCGCGAACTGCTGCAGAGGAAGCAGGACGCCGAGGCCCGGGCGGCCGACGACCCGCCCGGCTCGCAGGCTGGCCGCTACCAGGACGAACAGGCGCGGGCCCAGGCGCAGGAGCTGCATCGCGGGGAGTCGCGGATGCAGGGCATCCAGGGCAGCATCAGCACGCGGGACCGGCACAACCAGGGGCGCCGCGACAGTCGCTGACCGCGGGCGCGCGGGGCCGTGCCGGCCTGCATCCGTGCATCACGCCGGCCCCGGTAGGTTCCTTCCCACAGGAGGAACCGCTTGATGAGCGCAACGACTTCGACCCGTGCCGCAGGCGTGCTGGCCCTGGCCCTGCTGGCGGCACTGGCCGGCTGCAGCCGCGACGACGCCGCCCCGGCGACCGGCGCCCCGGCCACCGCGGACACGGGCGTGCCGCCGCCGGACCCGGAGCCGGCCGGCCCGGTGGAGCTGGAAGACGTCAGCGAAGTCGATTCCGCCTATGTCATCGGCATCAGCCAGGCACCGTCGGCGGAGCGCTACCCGGGGCTGGCGGCGGCGATGGCGGCCTACGCGGACGAGGCCCGCGCCGAGCTGATGGAAGCGGTGCAGTCGCGCACCTCCGGTGACGGCGACCCGTCCGCGCCGATGTACGACCTGTCCCTGACCTTCTCCGAGGTACTGGTGACGCCCAACGTGGTGGCCTATGCCGCGGACGGCAGCACCTACACCGGCGGCGCCCATGGCATCCCGCTGGTCGCGCGCTTCGTCTGGCTGCCGCCGCAGCGCCGCATGCTCACCGCGCAACGGCTGGTGCCGGAGCCGGGGGGATGGGACGGGATCGCCGGGTATGCGCGCGAACAGCTCGGCGAACAGCTCCACGCACGCCTTGCCGATGCCGGCCTGGAGCCGGCCGAGCACGAGAGCCGGCTGCGCACCGGCATCGAGATGATCGAGGAGGGCACCACGCCCGGTCCCGAGGATTTCGCGCTGTTCGAACCGCTGCCCGGCGACCAGGGGCGCCTCTCGGGCCTGCGGTTCGTGTTCCCGCCCTACCAGGTCGGTCCGTACTCGGACGGCATGCAGCAGGTCGAGGTGCCCGCGCCGGTGCTGCTGCCCAGCGTGGCGCCGGAGCTGCGGGTGCTGTTCGAGGGCGGGGAGGGCAGGGACGCGTAGGAGGAAAAGAAGAAGGCCGCCCGGTTTCCCGGGCGGCCTTCCTTGTTGCATGCCGCGTTGCGATCAGCGCTGCGGCGGGGTCGGCTCCTGGCCCTGCGAACCGGGGACGGCGCTGTCGTCCGCCACCGGGGCGTCCAGGCCACGACGCACCAGCAGTGCGTTGATGTCCGGCTCCTGCCCGGTGAAGTCGTGGAACAGCTCCATCGCGTCCTTGCTGCCGCCCTTCGAGAGCAGGGTCTCGCGGAAGCGGTCGCCGTTGGCACGGGTCAGGCCGCCGTTGTCCTTGATCCACTGCACGGTGGTGGCGTCCAGGACCTCGGACCAGATGTAGGCGTAGTAGCCCGCCGCGTAGCCACCCATGATGTGGCTGAAGTAGGTGGTGCGGTAGCGCGGCAGGACGGCGTAGTAGTCGGTGCCGTTGTCCTTGAGCGCCTGGGCCTCGAAGTCGAGGATCTCGTCGGCCGACGGGATCGCATCGCCGTTCACGCGGTGCAGGCTCTGGTCGAGCATGGCGGCGGCCAGGTACTCGGTGGTGGCGAAGCCCTGGTTGAACTTCGAGGTCTCGATGACCTTGTCCAGCAGCTCCTGCGGCATCGGCTCGCCGGTCTCGTGGTGCTTGGCGTAGTTGGCCAGGATCTCCGGCCAGTCGGCCCACATCTCGTGCACCTGGGACGGGAACTCGACGAAGTCACGCGGCACGCTGGTGCCGCTGAAGTACGGGTACTCCACGTCCGAGAACATGCCGTGCACCGCGTGGCCGAACTCGTGGAAGGTGGTGGTCACCTCGTCCCAGGTCATCAGCGTCGGGCCGCTGGTGGGCTTGGGGATGTTGAGGTGGTTGGCCACCACCGGCAGGTCGCCGGTCAGGCCGGACTGCGAGACGTAGGAGTTCATCCACGCACCGCCGCGCTTGGACGCGCGGGCGTACGGGTCGAACAGGAAGATCGCCAGCTGCTCGCCGTCGGCGTCGAACACGTCGTAGACCATCACGTCCGGGTTGTAGACGGGCAGGTCGGTGCGGCGCTTGAAATCCAGGCCATAGAACTTGTTCATGGCGAAGAACACGCCATCTTCGAGCACGCTGACCATCTCGAAGTACGGACGCAGCTGGCTCTCGTCGAAGTTGTACTGGTCGGCGCGGACCTTCTCGGTGTAGTAGGCCCAGTCCCACGGCTGGAGCTTGAAGCTCTCCTCGCCCTTGGCGGCCTGCTCGCGGTCGATCATCGCCTGCAGCGCGGCGCCTTCGCGACGGGCGTTGGCGACGGCGGCCGGGGCGAGCTGGGTCAGCATGTCGCTGACGGCCTTCGGGGTGCCGGCGGTCTCGTCGGCCAGCACGTAGGCGGCGTAGGTGTCGTAGCCGAGCATCTTCGCCTTCTCGTCACGCAGGGTGAGGATGCGGGAGATGATCTCGCGGTTGTCATACTCGTTGCCGCGGGCGCCACGGACGATCGAAGCGTTGTAGATGCGCTCGCGCAGCTCGCGGTTCTCGAGCTGGGCCAGTGGCGGCTGGCCGGTGGTGTTGAGCAGGGTGATCAGGAACTTGCCGTCCTCGCCCTTGTCGCTGGCGGCCTTCGCGGCGGCGGCAATCTGCTCGTCGGTCAGGCCGGCAAGCGCATCACGCGAGTCGACCAGCACCGCGGAGTCGTTGACCTCGGCCAGCACGTTCTGGCTGAACTGGGTGCCCAGCTTGGCCATCTCGCCGTTGATTTCCTTCAGGCGCGCCTTCTGGTCGTCGTCGAGCTCGGCGCCGGAGCGCACGAAGTCGGTGTGGTAGCGCTCGACCAGGCGGACCGCCTCGGCGTCCAGGCCCAGGTCGTTGCGCTGCTCGTACAGCGACTTGATGCGGGCGTACAGGTCCGCGTTCAGGCTGATGGCGTCGCGGTGCGCCGACAGCTTGGGCGCGTACTCGGCCTGGATGGCCTTCTTCTCGTCGTTGTTCTCGACGCCGGCCAGGTTGAAGAACACGCGCGAGGTGCGGCTCAGGATCTCGCCGGACTTCTCCAGCGGGAGGATGGTGTTCTCGAAGGTCGCCGGCTCGTCGTTGCTGGCGATCGCCTCGATCTCGGCCAGGTGCTCTTCCATGCCGCGATCGAAGGCCGGCCCGAAGTGGCTGTCCTGGATCTTGTCGAAGGGCGGGTAGTGCAGCGGCAGGGTGCTTTCGGCGAACAGCGGGTTGGCTTCGTTCACGGTCTCGGTCTGCGCGGTGTCGTCCTGGGCGCCGGCGCTGCAGCCGACCAGGGCGGTGCCGGAGAGGGCAATGGCAAGGGCCAGTGCGAGAGGATGCTTCATGCGGGTGTCCCGTCTTGGTGAAAAACCACCTGATCGTAACGGAACCGGGGGGCGGCCACCCCATGACTAAAGGCACCTGTGGCGCCAGTCGCCGGATCGTGCACGGGGGTTTTGCCCCCTCTCCCGCAAAGCGGGAGCAGGGAGCTCGCCATACGGCCGGGGGTGGGGGTCAGCTTTGCTTCGCGCGGGCAAAGGCGGCGGCCAAGGCGTTGTTGGCGGGCGGGGCGGATGGCTTGGGGACGCCGCCGCCGGCCCGCCCAGGGGTGCGGCCACCTGAACGGTTCCCCGCCCGGTCATTGCCGCCGTCGGCCGCGCGCCGCGGCTCCCCCGGCTCGTCCTCGAGCCGCCGGGTCAGCGCGATGCGCTTGCGGGCCACGTCGACCTCCAGCACCTTCACCTTGACCACGTCGCCGGCCTTGACCACCTCGCGCGGGTCCTTCACGTAGCGGTCGGCCAGGGCGGAGATGTGGACCAGGCCGTCCT
>JAEWFH010000087.1 GCA_023388955.1 Pseudomonadota bacterium | reverse complement strand
CATCCGGCACCCAACCGGGCACGCGTGGTCAATCCGGCAGTCGATCCGGAAGGAACAGCGCCAGCGCGCCCTCGAGCCCGGCCCGGTCCCGGACCGGATCGAACCAGCGCACGTCCAGCCGCGACCGAAGCCAGGTGAGCTGGCGCTTGGCGAGCTGCCGGGTCGCCGCGATCGCCCGCTCCCGGAAGCCGGCCGAATCGCAACGACCGTCCAGGTGCTTCCAGGCCTGCCGGTAGCCGACCGCCCGAAGGGCCGGCAGGTCCAGCGGGGCCGGGTGCCCCGACAGCTGCGGCAAGGACCGGAGGCGGCGGACCTCGTCGAGGAAGCCGGCCTCGAGCATCTGGTCGAACCGTCGGGCGATGCGGTCGTGCAACACGGTCCGGTCCTGCGGCGCGAGCACCAGCAGGAGTACGCGGAACGGCAGCCGCGCCGGAGCGGGTCCGCTCCGCCACTCGCTCATGGTCCGGCCGGAAAGGCGCCAGACCTCCAGCGCCCGCTGGATCCGCTGCGGATCCCCCGGCCGGATGCGCGCGGCCGAGGCGGGGTCGATGCGGGCCAGCTCGGCGTGCATGGCCGCCCACCCGCCGCGCCGTTCGGCCTCGTCGGCAATTCCGGCCCGTACGCCGGGGTCGGCCGCGGGCATCTCCGACAGTCCGTGCAGCAGGGCCTGGAAGTACAGCCCGGTGCCGCCGGCGAGGATCGGCACGCGGCCGCGGGCGGCGGCCTGTTCCATCGCCGACCGGGCGTCGGCAGCGAACTCGGCCGCGGAGTACGTCTCCCACGGGTCGCGGATGTCGACCAGGTGATGCGGGACCCGCGCCCGCTCGGCGGCGTCCGGCTTCGCCGAGCCGATGTCGAGTCCGCGGTACACCAGCGCCGAGTCGACGCTGATGATCTCCCCGCCCAGGCGCTCGCCCCATTCCAGGGCGAGCGCGGTCTTGCCCGAGGCCGTCGGGCCCATCAGGGCGATGGCCGGCGGCCGCGCCGCCGATGGACGCCGGTCGCCCATCGCCGCGGTCAGTAGCCGTGCTCGCCCAGGGCGGCGTGTACCTGCTCGTGCCGGGCCTGCATCCCGCGCGAGGGCCCGCGCCCCAGCAGGCTCACCGCGACGATGGCGACGGTGGCGACGATGAAGCCCGGAATGATCTCGTAGACCTCCGAACCCATCCGGTTGACCACGACCTCCTTCCACAGCAGCACCGTGCCGGCACCCAGCAGCATGCCCGCCAGCGCACCGTTGCGGGTCATCCGCTTCCAGAACAGCGACAGCAGCACGACCGGGCCGAAGGCGGCGCCGAAGCCGGCCCAGGCGTAGGCCACCAGGCCCAGCACCTTGCTGTCCGGGTCCCAGCCGATGCCGATGGCGACCAGCGCGACCAGCAGCACCGCCAGCCGCCCGACCCAGACCAGCTCGCGCTGGCCCGCCTGTTTGCGGATGAAGCCGCGGTAGAAGTCCTCCGACAGCACGCTAGAGCACACCAGCAGCTGGCTGGACAGGGTGCTCATCACCGCCGCCAGGATCGCCGACAGGAGGATGCCGGCCACCCATGGGTTGAACAGCACCTCCACCAGGGTGATGAACACCCGCTCGGAGTTGGCCTCCACCGGTCCCGCCACCTCCGGGTGGGCGGCGAAGTAGGCGATGCCGAAGAGACCGATCGACAGCGAGCCGACCAGGCACAGGATCATCCAGCCCATGCCGATGCGGCGTGCGGCCGGGATGGTGCGCACCGAGTCGGCGGCCATGAACCGGGCCAGGATGTGCGGCTGGCCGAAGTAGCCCAGGCCCCAGGCGATCAGCGAGGCCGTGGCGATCCCGCTCATCGGCCCCGCGGCCGTGCGGGTCCACTCCAGCAGCGACGGATCGACGGAGCGGATCGTCTCCACCGTCAACTCCCAGCCGCCGGTGTGCATGATCGTCAGCACCGGGGCCAGCAGCAGGGCGAACAGCATCAGGCTGCCCTGGGCCACGTCGGTCCAGCTCACCGCCAGGAAACCGCCGACGAAGGTGTACAGCACGGTCACCGAGGCGCCCCAGAACAGCGCGCTGCCGTAGGACATCCCGAACACGCTCTCGAACAGCCGCGCACCGGCCACCATGCCCGAGGCGCAGTACACGGCGAAGAACACCAGGATCACCAGCGCCGAGAAGATCCGCAGCACCCGCGAGCCGTCCTCGAAGCGGTTGGTGAAGTAATCCGGCAGCGTCAGCGCATTGCCGGTGTGCTCGGTGTAGACCCGCAGCGGGCCGGCGACCACGCGCCAGTTCACCCAGGCGCCGATGACCAGGCCGATGCCGATCCAGGCCTCCGACACGCCACCCAGGTACATCGCCCCGGGCAGGCCCATCAGCAGCCAGCCGCTCATGTCGGAGGCGCCGGCGGACAGCGCGGTCACGGTCGGCCCGAGTTTGCGGCCACCCAGGATGTAGTCGTCGAAGTTGGTGGTCCGGCGCCAGGCGACGAAGCCGATCAGGACCATGCCGGCCAGGTACACCAGGAACATGACGATCAGCGGCGTATTGGCGGCGATCATCGAAGAGCCTTCATTCATGCGGTCCCCCAATTGTTTCGGCAATGCGTGGACCGCCCCGGGGGGACGGCACAAGCGGGCCAGCCTAACGCAGACCACCCACCGCTTTCAGCCCGTGTATCCAACCCGCTTTATTCACAGCA
>JAEWFH010000064.1 GCA_023388955.1 Pseudomonadota bacterium | reverse complement strand
GCATGCCCGTCGAAAGCAGTGCCCTGATCACCAACGACGCCGTCGTCCTCGGCCTGCTGGCCGTCACCCTGGGCGCGGTCTTCTGGACCGCCTCACGCCCGTCCGGGTTCTGGCACCGGTTCTACACCTACGTGCCGGCGCTGCTGATGTGCTACCTGGTGCCGGCCATCTACAACAGCATCGGGCTGATCGACGGCAATGCCTCGGGGCTTTACCCGATGGCGCGCGACTACCTGCTGCCCAGCTCGCTGGTGTTGCTGTGCATCGCCATCGACCTGGGCGCGGTGCTGAGGCTGGGGCCGAAGGCGGTGATCATGTTCCTCACCGGCACCGCCGGCGTGATGCTCGGTGCGCTGGTCGCGCTCCTGGCCATGGGCGTGATCCAGCCATCGGCGGTGGCCGGCGAGACCTGGCGCGGGATGACCACGGTCGCGGGCAGCTGGATCGGAGGTGGCGCCAACCAGGCGGCGATGAAGGAGGTCTTCGACGTCGACGCGACGCTGTTCGGCCAGTTCATCGCCGTCGACGTGCTGGTGGCCAACGTGTGGATGGCGGTCCTGCTCTTCCTGGCCGCGCGTGCGAAGGCCTTCGACCGCTGGACCCGCGCGGACACCACGGCGATCGACGACCTGAAGCGGCGGATCGAGGACTACCAGGCGCAGCACTCGCGCATCCCCACGCTTTCCGACCTGATGGTCATCCTGGCGGTGGGCCTGGGCGTGACCGGCCTGTCGCACTTCCTGGCCGAGCCTCTGGTGGCCTGGATCGCCAGCCTGCCCGAGTCGTGGCGGCTGCAGGACTACAGCCTGACCTCCGGCTTCTTCTGGCTGGTGGTGCTGGCCACCACCTTCGGGGTGATCCTCAGCTTCAGCCCGGCGCGCCGGCTCGAAGGCGTCGGGGCCTCCCGCGTCGGTTCGGCCATGCTGTACGTGCTGGTGGCGACCATCGGCATGCACATGGACCTGGGCGCGCTGCTCGACCGGCCGTGGCTGTTCCTGCTCGGGCTGATCTGGATTTCCGTGCACGCCGGGCTGATGCTGCTGGTGGCCAAGCTGATCCGTGCGCCGCTGTTCTTCATGGCCGTGGGCTCGCAGGCCAACATTGGCGGCGCAGCCTCGGCACCGGTCGTGGCCAGTGCCTTCCACCCCGCGCTGGCGCCGGTCGGCGTGTTGCTGGCGGTGCTCGGCTACGCGCTGGGCACCTACTTCGCCTACATCACCGGGCTGATGTTGCAGGCGGTCGCGACCTGACCGCCACTCCCCCACGCGGCGGGGCGCGCCGGGGTACTACCGGCGCCGGCCCCACGCCCATGCCAGGGCAACGTGGACAGGAAGCACTGCAAGGATCCAGTGCAGGTCCTGCTGCGGGAAGCGCGAGAGGCCGTAGACGAACCCGGCGGCGATCGTAGTGCCTACCGGCACCCAGAGCAGGGCGCGGAACCAGCGCCTCGGCATCCGCCCGCGGATCCACGCGATCGCGCCGGGCAGCAGCAACAGGCACACCGGGCTGAATACCAGCAGGTTGCGGTTGGCCCAGCCGAAGCGGTGCTCGGTGCCCAGCCAGATGAACAGCATCAGGGCCGCGAGCACCGAGCACAGCGACCAGAACGCCAGCGCGAACGCCCCGCCCAGGCGGGGCCGGCGGACCGCCAGCCAGCCGGCGGCGGCGGCGACCAGCACCCCGCCCAGCAGCCACGGCCACCAGCGGCGCGGCAGTTCCGCGGGTTCCGGCGGAAGGCGGTGCGGCAGGATCCGCTCCTCGTGGCTGACCAGCGGCCGGCCCTCGCCGTTGCGCGCCCTGCGCAGCTGCGCCTGCAGGCGCATCGGCACGAAGGCCTCCTCCCACAGCGACAGCGGGCGGTCCGAGGCCGGTCCGAGCCCCAGGTCGAAGCCCAGCCACATCATGCGTTCCGGCCGCGCCAGGCGGGTGGCCTCGCTGCGGTAGCTGCTGCCCCGCGAGCCGGCCATCTGCGAACGCAGGGAGCCGCCCAGCGCCTCGTCCAGGGCGTCGCGCACCCGGGTCGAGCAGTTGTCCAGGAAGTAGTCGTAGCCGTAGCGGGCGTTCTCCGGCCGGGCGTTCCACTCCAGCTGTGCCGCCAGCTCCGCCGCCACGCCGGGCTCCAGGTCCAGCCACTGGATGTCCACGCCGCGGCCGACGTCGCGGTAATAGGCCAGGTCCTGCTCCAGTGGCATCGCGACCAGCTGGTACTGCATCTCACCGCGGATGAAGCCGGTGATGAACCCGGGCTCGGACGGGTCGAAGTAGCCGAAGTTGTAGGAGGTGGCGGCGCCCGTGGCGGGGTCGGCCACCACCAGCGCGTTGTGGCCGAAGCGCTCGAAGAAGACCTCGCCCGGCTGCATGGTCAGCACCGCGATGCGGGGGGCGGCGCCGGCGGCAGTCGCCAGCAGCAGCGACAGCAGGGCGAGCGCGGACAGCAGCAGCCGGCGCGTGCGGGCCCGGCGCGCCTGCCGTGCCCGCCCGGGGTCAGGCATCGCCCAGCACGCTGACGTGGAAGGCATGCACCCTGCGCGCGTCGGCGCTGGCGACGCGGAACACGAAACGCGACAGCGTCAGCTCCTCGCCGGCCTCGGGCAGGTGGCCGATGGCGCCGGTGACCAGCCCGCCGATGGTGTCGTACTCGTCGTCGTCGAAGTCGGCCCCGAAGCGCTCGTTGAAGTCCTCGATCGGGGTCAGCGCGTCGACGACGAACTGGCCGTCGGCCTGGGCGGCGATCAGCGCGTTGGGGTCCTCGGCATCGTCGTGCTCGTCGTCGATCTCGCCGACGATCTGCTCCAGCACGTCCTCGATGGTCAGCAGGCCGGCGACGCCGCCGTACTCGTCGACCACGATCGCCATGTGGTTGCGCGACTGGCGGAACTCGC
>JAEWFH010000043.1 GCA_023388955.1 Pseudomonadota bacterium | reverse complement strand
ACCGCCAACGACTTCGCGACCGCGGCCGGGATTCCCGATGACCCGCGCGCGGCACTGGCGCTGGTGGCCGATGTCGATCCACGGCCGGTCGACCTGCTGCGGCTGGAGGCCGACGGCACGGAACACTGGTGCGCCAACCTGGCCAGCGGTGGCTTCGGCACCCAGGTCACGGTCAACACCAACGGAGGCCTGAAGAAGATGCTCGGCGGGCTGGCCTACCTGGTCACCGGGGTCGCCAGCCTGGGGCGGATCGAACCGGTGCACGCGCGTATCCACGGGCCGGCGGGCTCCGGCGGCGAGGCCTTCGAGTGGCACGGCGGGTTCATCGCACTGGGCATCGGCAACGGCCGCCAGGCCGGTGGTGGGCAGGCGCTGTGCCCGGATGCCTGGATCAACGACGGGTTGCTTGACGTGACCATCGTCCCGGACCTGTCCGACGGGCTCGGCGAAACCGTGTCGACCCTGCTGTCGGAGGGCCGGGAAGGGGCACTGGAGTCGATCGCGGTCCGCGCGCGGCTGCCGTGGGTGGAGCTGGAATCGGGCGAGGCATTCGTGCTCAACCTGGACGGCGAGCCGGTGAGCGCCCGGAAGTTCCGGATCCAGTGCGCGCCTGCGCGCCTGCGCATGCACCTGCCCCCGGACTGTGCCCTGCTCGACGAGGGCGCCGCGCAGCCGGGGGCCTTACGCAATTCCACGCCAGGCGGTACAGTGGCCGGATGATCGCCCTGGCGAACACGCGTTCCTGCACCGCTGGCCCCGACTGGGCCGGCGCGGCTTGGCGATGGTGGCACCCGCCCGTCGCCAGCGCCCCGTCACACCTGCAGGAAATGCCGCATGAGCCCGTCCGATCCGTACGCCAACGATCCGCAACACGTCCGCTTCCGCCAGCACGCGGCTGACGGCCACACCCGCATCCCGGTCGTACGCGAGGTCCATTCCGACCTCGACACCCCCCTCTCGGTGTACCTCAAGCTCGCCGACGGGCCGCACAGCTGCCTGTTCGAGTCGGTGCAGGGTGGCGAGCGCTTCGGGCGCTATTCGATCATCGGCCTGCCGGCGCGGCGGGTGTACGCCTTCGCCGGGCACACGCTGTACGTGACCGAGCACGGCGAGCTGGTCGAGGCACGCGAGGTGCCCGACCCGTTCGCCGAGGTGGAGCGGCTGCGCACACAGCATTCGGTGCCGCGCATGGAGGGGCTGCCGGGGTTCACCGGCGGGCTGGTGGGGTGGTTCGGCTTCGAGTGCGTCGGTTTCATCGAACCGCGGCTGGAGGGAGGGTCAGGGACGGGACCGGAAGACCAGCTGGGCACCCCGGACATCCTACTGATGCTCTGCGAGGAGCTGGCGGTGTTCGACAACCTCAAGGGACGGCTGTACCTGGTGGTGCACGCCGACCCCGCCGAGCCGCAGGCCTACGCAAAGGCCCAGCGCCGGCTGGACCAGCTGGTGCACCGGCTTCGTACCGGCGCGGCCTACCCGCAGACCCTGGACCCGGCCGGGCTGGACGAGGCCGACTTCGTCTCCGGCTTCACCCGCGAAGGCTTCCTCGACGCGGTGCGCACCGCGCAGGAGTACATCCGCGCCGGCGACATCTTCCAGGTGGTGCTGAGCCAGCGCCTGTCGGTGCCGTTCAAGGCCCGGCCGGTCGATGTCTACCGCGCGCTGCGGGCGCTCAATCCCTCGCCGTACATGTATTTCCTGGACGTTGGCGAAATGCAGGTGGTCGGCGCCTCGCCGGAGATCCTGGTCCGCCTGCAGCACGAGGGCGACGGGCAGGGCACGGTCACCGTGCGGCCGATCGCCGGCACCCGCCCGCGTGGTGCCACGCCGGAGGAGGACGCCGCGCTGGAGGCCGAACTGCTGGCCGACCCCAAGGAGCGCGCCGAGCACCTGATGCTGCTGGACCTGGGCCGCAACGACGTCGGCCACGTCAGCCAGCCGGGCACGGTACGGGTCGGCGAGTCCTTCGTGATCGAGCGCTACAGCCACGTCATGCACATCGTCAGCGAGGTCACCGGCACCCTGAAGCCGGGGCTCAGCTATGCCGACGTGCTGCGCGCGACCTTCCCCGCCGGTACCGTGTCCGGTGCGCCGAAGGTGCGCGCGCTGGAGATCATCCGCGAGCTGGAGCCGATCCGTCGCAACGTCTACGCCGGCGCGGTCGGCTACCTGGGCTGGCACGGCGATGCCGACATGGCCATCGCGATCCGCACCGCGGTGATCCAGGACGGCCAGCTGCACGTGCAGGCCGGCGCCGGCATCGTCCACGACTCGGACCCGGAAAAGGAGTGGGACGAGACCATGAACAAGGGCCGCGCGCTGTTCCGCGCCGTGGCCGACGCGGCGCGCGGGCTGTGAGCCCCGCAACGCGGCCCGTCCGCCCCGCCCGGGGGCGGGCGTCCTCAGGCGAACCGGGCGCGGGGGGTGCCGGCCCCGACATGCGTGACCCGGATCACCGCCGGGTCGTCGGCATGCTCCAGCAGCAGCCGGCGCACGCGGTCCTGCCAGACCTCGCCGAAGCGGCGTCGCTGGGCCTCGGTGGCCTGGCCCTGCAGCACCAGCGCGATCAGCTGCCGCTGCTCCGGGTGTACCCCGACCGGGGAGGTATCCAGCTCGACCTCGACCGTCTCGCCGTTGTCCATCCGGCGCATGCGGATCCCGCCGGCCGCGGCATCGCCGTAGCGCAGCAGCCCGTTGCGCGCGTGCAGGCCGGCCAGGCCCTTGAAGCCGCCCGGTCCCGCCGCCCCGGTGACCAGGGTCATCACGCTGCCGATCACGCCGGCCACGCCCGCGTCCTCGGTCTCCGGCAGACGGACCGAAATCCCGCCGCGCTCCGGCGTCTGCGCCCCATAGAGCGCCCGCAGCCCGGCACGTGCGCACAGCCACGCCCCGGCCACCGTCGGACAGGAATGCCCGGCCAGGCGCACCGCGTCGGCGTAGCGGTATTCGATCACGCCATCGGGCGCCGCCCCGAGCACCTGCGCCAGCCCGTCACGCAGGTACAGCACCGGCGCCTGGTCGAAGAACCCCGGGAACGCCATGGCTTACTCCCGCACGATGAAGTCGATCACGATCGCGCCCGGTTCGCGTTGCAGGTAGGCGATCTCCACCTTCTCCCCGAAGCGGTCCTGGATCTGCGCCAGCAGCGGGATCGGGTCGTGGTCGTTGACGAAGCGCATCGCCTCGCCGGGCTGCAGCGCGCCAAGTGCACCGAAGATGGCCGAGTGGCGGAAGCGCCGCGCAATGCCGCGCGCATCGAAGGGATGGGGGGTGTAGTCCGGGGCCGCTTGGGCGCTGGAGTTCGTCATTTCGCTCTTCCACAGAATGGAAGCACAAGACTGCGCCCCGCCCGCCGCGGCCGCGCTGATCCAGATCAGGAACCCGTTCCATGCTGCTGATGATCGACAACTACGACAGCTTCACCTTCAACCTCGTGCAGTACCTGCAGATGCTCGGGGCCGAGGTGAAGGTGGTCCGCAACGACGAGCTCACCGTCGACGAAGTTGAGCGGCTGGCGCCGGAGCGCATCGTGATCTCCCCCGGCCCGTGCACGCCCAACGAGGCCGGCATCTCGCTGCAGGTGATCGAACGCCTCGGTCCGCGCGTCCCGATCCTGGGCGTGTGCCTGGGCCACCAGGCCATCGGCCAAGCCTACGGTGGCGAGGTGGTGCGGGCGAAACAGATCATGCATGGCAAGACCTCGCCCATCCGCCATCGCGGCCAGGGTGTCTTTGCCGGCCTGCCCGACGGCTACGAGGCGACCCGCTACCACTCCCTGGTCGTCGCCCCCGCCAGCGTTCCGGATTGCCTGGAAATCACCGCCTGGACCGCGGACGAAACCGGCGCCGTCGAGGAAGTCATGGGCCTGCGCCACCGCGAACACCCGGTCGAAGGCGTCCAGTTCCACCCCGAATCCATCCTCACCGAACACGGCCACGCCCTGCTGCAGAACTTCCTGGACCCGTCGTTCCCGTCCCCGCCGTCGTTCCCGCCTCCGCCGTCGTTCCCGCGAACGCGGGAACCCAAGGACGTCCCTGGATCCCCGCGTACGCGGGGATGACGAGTTCGACGTCCCCACATGGATCCCCGCGTACGCGGGGATGACGAGTTCGACATCCGCGCATGGATCCCCGCGTACGCAGGGATGACGGGTCCAGGCCTCACTCCTCTCCACTCGTTCCCAGCCCTATGCCTATTTCCCCCCAAGAAGCGCTCCAGCGCACCATCGAACACCGCGAGATCTTCCACGACGAGATGGTCGACCTCATGGGCCAGATCATGCGCGGCGAGGTCAGCCCGCTGATGACGGCCGCGATCATCACCGGCCTGCGGGTCAAGAAGGAGACCACCGGCGAGATCGCCGGCGCGGCGCGGGTGATGCGCGAGTTCGCCCGCCAGGTCGACGTGGCCGACCGCACCCACCTGGTCGACATCGTCGGCACCGGTGGCGACGGCGCCAACACCTTCAACATCTCCACCGCCTCGACCTTCGTCATCGCCGCCGCCGGCGGCCGGGTGGCCAAGCACGGCGGGCGCAGCGTGTCCTCGAGCTCGGGCAGCGCCGATGCCTTCGAGGCGCTGGGCGCGGCGATCGAGCTGGAGCCGGCGCAGGTCGCCGAATCCATCGCCCGCACCGGCATCGGCTTCATGTACGCCCCGGCCTACCACCCGGCGATGAAGGTGGTCGCCCCGGTCCGGCGCGAGATGGGCGTGCGCACCCTGTTCAACATCCTCGGTCCGCTGACCAACCCGGCCGGCGCGCCCAACATCATGATGGGCGTGTTCCACCCCGACCTGGTCGGCATCCAGGTGCGCGTGCTGCAGAAGCTCGGCGCCGAGCGCGCGCTGGTGGTCTGGGGCCGCGACGGCATGGACGAGCTGTCGCTGGGCGCCGGCTCGCTGGTCGGCGAACTGCGCGACGG